>NZ_CZVS01000027.1:0-26091 GCF_001535985.1 Candidatus Kryptonium thompsonii
GATATAAAGTATGCATTCCACACCTCTGTAAACGGCATGAACTCAATAAACCTTATCTCAACATTTCTTGCCCATGCGAAATCAACTAAATCTAATATCTCATCGTCATTTACACCACGCAAAATCACACTATTGATTTTTAATTTCACACAATCATTAATAGCTTTATCAATTCCCTCCATAACTTCACTAAAACCATCCAAACCACTTATCTTCTTAAACTTCTTCGGATCAAGAGTATCAAGACTAACATTTACGCCAACTTCATATTCAGATAAAAATTTCGAAAATTTGCTCAGGAAAAATCCATTCGTTGTTATCTTAACCTTTAAATTTTTCTCTGCCAAATTTTTTATTACTCTTTCTATACCTCTTCTCATAAATGGCTCGCCACCAGTTAAACGAACCTTTTCTATACCAAACTTTTCATGAAAGAACGAAGCCAAAAATTCTATTTCTTCAAGCGTCAAAATATCTTCACGCTTCAAAAATTCTACTCCGTTGCTTCTGCAATAAATGCAGTTAAAATTACACCTATCTGTAAGCGATATTCTAAGATAGTTTATTTGACGTCCATATAAATCACATAATTTCATCTTCACCTATTTGTTGTTTTTAACGTTAATCTTTATTTTGTGCCCGATTCAGGGCTATATTTTTCTTCCTTTCTACCTAATTGCTGTTTTATTACTTTCTCACTTGGTCCAGCAATAACTCCGGGTCTCGGCTGATAGAAGGGTTTTCCCGGCAACTGCATATTAACAACTTGTTCGTTCATTGCTTTTGTATCAATTGCGTTCAACTGCAGGTAATAGTTATAGACCGAATCAGCATTATATTTTGTACCAAGATAATGCTCCTTGTTATTGTATCTTTTCAGCCAAAGCTGCCACTGCTTCTCCGAAAGCAACCCTTTTTCATAAGCATACTTAACATTCTGATACACCCTGTCCCAATAATCATCGTAGTTGACATAAAGGAATGGAACTTTATTAGCAAGTGGATTTATGCCCCATGCATTACCGGGAATATCATATATAGGATAGGGCATAAACTTTGATGGATGTCTTGAGTTTACCCATTGTTTCGCTTCAGGGTCACCATGCTCAGCAGCCCATCTTATAAGTTCAACTAGATCATTTTGGAGCTCCCAGATGCCGTGCCACTGCGTGTAATCAGCACCCATCATAATTGCCCCATGCCTAAATCTTCTTCCTTCATGGTGCCAAGCATGATACATTAAGTGTTCAGGCTCCTCGTCCCAGCCGTTTAATACAACATCAGAATATTTCTTCCCGTTCGCTTCAAGTTCTTTTATCAAACCGTTTTTATTAAGTTTCTTAACCCAATAGACAAAAAACCCGACGAAGCTCATTATATTGCAAGTTCACAAGATCCGCAGTAAGAAAATAGGTTTCAACGAACTCTGGAGCATGGCAACTCTTACAAATAGCCTCCATCCGTGCACGCTTTATTGTCCAATCACCGAGTTTATCTTGAAGCCAAACAGTTCTATAACTCCACGCTGCTTGTGATTCCCAAGCTAATCTGGCACTTACGTTATGAGTTGACGGCTGTGTTTCGTTTCCGTCCATATGGCAAGTTGCACATGTTGGAACTTCAATTGGAATCTTTTTCAAATCCTTGCTCGCATAATTTAAGTTCATCTGTTTTTCCTTTGCTCTGAAGATATTTCCATGCTTTGATTCAAGATATATTTCAATGTGCGGGTGATCTGGACCGATGTGGCATTCGCCGCAAGTTTCAGGTTGACGAGCAACAGCTCTTGAGAAAGTATGCTTTGGATGGCATGCGTCGCATTCACCTACGCTTTTATCAGGCCAAACAATGCTTATATTGTGGCATTGCTCACAACCATGTCGTGTCGTTATCGTTGGTTCAAATATAGACCTGTCGTCATTTTTTATTATCCAAAATTGATGCGCATGCTTGCTTTGGGCAAATTCCTCAACTTGCTGTTGATGGCATTCAGCACAATCCTTTGGTGTAGGATGACGCCCAACGAGAATGTCGCTATCAGGACAATAAAAAGCGTCGAAATCGCCTTTTTCAGCTTTATGGCAATCAATGCAACCTATATTCTTGATAGCATGCTGACTTTCCTTCCATTGATCAATCGCTTTAACAGCTATGCCCTTTTCCGTATGGCAACTTACACATCTTTTATTTACGCCAGTAACTTCAATAACAGGCTTTGTTTCAGTTGATTTCTTTGCCTCTACACCAGCAACTATTACAAGTACAACCGTTAACAATATGCTAAATATACCTATTAACAATTTCTGTGTTCTCAATTCGTTTTTATCCATAGCTTACCTCTTTTTGTTTGTTTAATAGGATACAGTTTCATAAACAGTAAAAATTAAAAAGAGCAATATGACGATCGAACCTAAAATATAATGCCATTTTACCTGAGGAAACTTTTTCCGAAGCAATTCATCGATAAATGGCCAAAAAGTCATGATGATTAAAAAAATCAACATTAAGGTAATTCCAAGTTTAAGTGGAACATACTTGAGCACAAAATAGATGGCAAAGAAGTACCACTCAGGTTTTATATGTAGTGGTGTAACATTAGGATCAGCTGGTTCACCAATTCCAGGCGGAAGCACGACGGTTAAAGCACTCATAACAGTTAGCAAAAATAATGCAATAATAGCCCCATGATAAACATGTTCGGGATAGAACTTATATACCTCGTCATCTTCTATACCTTCAAGCTGCGACACACCATGAACTCGCACGAGTATTATGTGCAATGCAATAAGCATTAAAAGAGAAGTCGGCAAAAATATTACATGGAGATTAAAAAATCTTGTCAGCGTATTTACGCTAACTATTTCCCCGCCTCTTAAAAGATGCAAAAATAAACTGCCGAAAATAGGTATCTCTTTTATCATATTCGTTCCAACAGTCGTTGCCCAGTAAGAAAGTTGATCGTAAATCAAAGAATATCCTGTAAAGCACAACCCCAAAGTGATGAAAAACATCAAAACACCAATTATCCAGTTTAGCTCACGAGGTCTTCTATATGCTCTTGTGAAAAAGACACGAACCATATGAAGGAAAACTGCTACTACCATCAAATTAGAACCCCATCTATGCAAGCCTCTTATCCAAAAGCCAAGTCGCACCTCTTCAGTTATATACTTAACACTTTTATAAGCCAACTCGGGAGATGGAACATAATAAATAGTTAAAAGAATTCCTGTCAAAACCTGAAAAATAAACAAAATAAACGGTGTAACTCCAAGAGCATAAAACCAATTTTTCATATGCATTGGGATCGGTTCATCCAATATAGCTTGCTTAATTTTTCTAAAGTCAATAAGGTTCTTTTCATTCATATTATCCCCCAAGATTTCTTTTCTTCTACCCACATATAAACAAACCTTCCTTCAACATCAACCTTAAACTCATCTAAAGGTCTTGGCGGAGGTCCCGATAAAACTTTTCCATCTTTATCAAACACAGCATGATGACATGGACAGAAAAATCGTTGATTGTTCTCCTCCCACCTGACTCTGCATCCAAGATGAGTGCATATCGATGAAAAAACTTTATATTTCCCATTGATATTTGCAAGATAAAGAATTTGATCACCAAATCTTACTTCTTTAACTTGACCAAGTTCTATTTCATCAGCTTTAGCAATCACAACTTTTCTGAAAGTTGGAGCCCCTAACTTGGGGTAAATATACTTGGCTATATTGAAGATAAATAAAACGAAAGCACTTAAAATCCCACCACCCATAATTAGATTTACCAAGAATTCACGCCTTGTTTCTTTTTTCATGTTCGCTTCTCCAAATTTTATTTTCAAACTTCAAAATCTGAGCCTTTATCAGCGCCTTCCACAGTATAGTAGCTTAGAAAAACTTCCCTTACCCCATTCAACTCACGCAAATTCTCTATAATTATTTTAACTTCCCTTTCGGTATCTCCCTCTAAAACAAATACAACTTTCTCATTCTCAAAAGCAGGCACTTCAATCCCTCTCGATTTAAGCTCGTCAAGAATTCCTGGCACGTATTCGGGTGAATGAGCCTCAATATATCCACTTGCTATTATCATTTATGCTTCCTCCTTTTTATTTTAAACTAATTTTTATGCTTGAGACTCCTTCTTGAATTTTCTCACAAGCCAAAACACACTCACCGCAATAAATACAGTCGATAAACCGTCCTGAAACCTTCCCATTTCTTTCCTTTGATTTTAAAATAAACTCATGAAGTGGAACACCCATGTAACACTTAATCTGACAAACAAAACACTCTTTGCACATTTCGGAATTCTCAAACTTCAGTTTTATTAAACTTATCTTGTTAAACAAACCATAAATTTTTCCAACGGGACAAAAACTCCTACACCATTTCCTTGGAAAGAAATATTCAAAAGCGACAAGCAAAATTATCATTGAAATCGAAAACAAAAATTCATCCAAGGCATACGACATACTCTTGATAATCCCGCTTAGTGACGACATAGCCCTGAACAGATTTGTATTATGTGAAATGTACCTAGTAAAAATAGGCACCTTAATTATAAGTGCTAAAACTATGAATGCCACAACCAATAACCACTTATTGATCCCACTTTTTACATTACCAAAACCATTGCCTCTGATAAGACGAGTTTCTCTTTTTGAGTGCGGGCTGAGTTTGCCGATCAACTTAAAAATAAAATCAAAAGGACAAACCCAACCACAAAATGCTCTCCCGAATACAAGATAAATAACGATTACAGGGATAAGGGATAGTAAAAGAATAACTGTAACCGATCTCGTTGCAATTGAAACTTCCAAAAAGGCAAATGGATCTATTAAGTTAATTTTATAAAAAATCACAGAACTTGTTAGACTGCCAACAAGTATCTTCAACCCAAAAAATTGCAATATGAAGATTAGCAGAATAAAAAGCATCACGTAGTGTCTCAGCTTAAAAATTCTATTGATATTCCCTCTCAAACTCTTTACCTCTTTCAAGTATTTTGGGTAAATTCTCGCCGTATACAATTTCATATCTTTCCTCGCTACTTATACTTAAAAGTTTTTTAAACTCGGCAAGGTACTTATCTCTTCCAGATTTGTATGTTTTAATATCAACAACCTTTATCGCCGACCCACCAACGGGACAGAACTTGACACAATAACCACACCCAACACAATTTTCATTTATATATGGTTGATTTCCCCACTCGCTATTGTAAAATTCAAATACCCTTGCTCCCAACGGACAAGCCTTACTGCAAGAAAGACACACATCACCATTCCAACCCAAGCAAATGGAAAAATCAATTAACGCAATTCCCATTCTAACTTTATCTTTTGGAATCTCAATTAAAGCACCAGTTGGACACACCTTGGTACACTCCATACACAAAGTACAGGGGTTATCCCTCATATCCTTCACAACTGGCAAAGCGGATGAAAGTCCATCTTTTAAACTTGTAAATGTTATCGCATTATAACCAAGTTGACGGCAAACATCTGCGCAAATCCCGCAACTAATACATTTCGAAGTGAAATCATCAACAGCGCCTGGAGGATATATATTCACCGAATCTTTAAATAAATCAGAGAGAGGGTCGGGGAATTGATAATTCCTTTTTTTATCCCCAACCCTCGTGCTAATCCAAAGCCCAGAAAGCGAGAAAATTCCAAGAGCTGAAAAAAGTATTTTCAGAAAATTTCGTCTATTCATAAAGATCAAGTTTTAACGGGTTTATCTGGTAGTGCTTGCTTCACACGCAAAGTTCCTTTATAGAGCTTCACAGCAAACATCTTATAATCTGGCTGGAAACTAAATGGATCAAATCTGTCAGGCATTATCATGTTAATCAATTTTCTTTCATCAAACCATGGGATGAAAACGAAATCTTTCCTTGGTCCTCCCGTCGCTTTGGTTACATCGAGAACCTTCGCTTTCAATTCAATTTTACCCCGTTGTGTTTCAACAATAACTGGATCACCATCATTAATTTTAAGCTCCTTTGCAAGCTCAGAATTTATTTCAACATAAGCTCCTGGCACAGCTCTCATAAGCTCTGGAACTCTACCCGTCATAGTTCCCGTATGCCAATGCTCAAGAACTCTTCCTGTGCTGGCTCCATACTTATACTCGCTTGTGTCATAAATAACTATCTCGGTCCCATCGGGCTTCTTATATGCACACCTCAAGTTCGGAAACTCACCTGGGCTAAGAGCTATCAACTTCAACGCTGTTAACTCCTTGTCTGGGTCACCAATCACACTAACGGTATACTTAGCAGTTTCATCATAAGGAGCAGCTGAGTTAACCTCAACTTTCTTCGGATTAAATTTCCTCTCGATAATTTCCACTGTTTTGTATTTGACAAAGTTTTTGCCATCCCATTTGCAAGCCCACCATGGATTCGCCCAGGCTATAGCGCGCCCATCAATCACAAAAATTTTCTTGGTTGGGTCCGACGGATCATCAACCATGCCATGTATAAATACATTTGAATTATAGAAGCTAACATACCAGCCATTAGGCACATTATTAGCCCGGTGATATTCATGGTCTACTTTTTCCTCCTCAAGATTTTTTTCAACCCATCTCTTATAAACAGGGTTAAATTTTTCAAGATTACTTAAATAAGCTTTGGTTCTAAGATCAACTATAGGATCGTATGGATAGGCATATTGAATTCTTGATTCATATTTTAAGTATCTTTGCTTTATCCCCTCATCGGAGTGAAATGCCTCAGGCATAGGAATTCTATAACCCCAGTTTCTGTTTAACAACAACTCTTTATGCATCCCGGTGAACTCGTATCCAGTTCCCTTCGAAAGTTCCCTTAATTCATCCCATATATTCCCTGTAAATTTTCTAATCCACTGAGGTTCTTTTGCTTCAACGATAGTTCTCTTCAACCATTCTTTCTCGCTATAGTCAACAGGCCAGAATTGAGATATATGACCTTTCGGAACGATGCCTTTCTCTTCTAATCTTCTCATTATCATGGCAAATATAACCGAATCAGGTAACGCTCCGCCCTTTGACCTAACAACTTGCTTAACCAATTGATATCTTCTTTCAAGATTTCCGAAAACAAACTCTTTTTCGTACCAACTTGCGGCAGGCAAAATAATGTCAGATACCAAAGTTGATGAGGTTGGAAATGCTTCAAGAGTTATAGTAATTGGCCAAGGCTCGCCTTTGCTTGCTCCAGCACACGCTAATCTATACGGATATGCATATGGTAAACTCTGCCCTGGATTTACAGTTGAGATGAACATAACTTTAATCTGACCCGCACCATACCTTCTAAACATCTCAACGGTATGAGGTCCTGGAATTGGATGAATTGCAATCTCCTTTGTTTCCTCTTCAATTTGATCATCCGAATAACCTTTCTTCTTCAGATAATCTCTAAGTCGATTTTTCCAAATACCCTCAATCGCACTTCTATGCAACGGGTTCGCTACTAACCTTCCATATGGAAGTGCATGGCAAAGTGCCCCTGGAGCTCTTATCCCGCCACATGCATTTGGCTGACCCGTAAAGCTAAACGAATGTCTTCCAGGTTTGCAAACCTTACCAGTTATTAAATGAAGCATATGTAAGGATGCATTTACCCAACTACCTTGCAATTTCTGGTTAACACCCATCGTCCAGCAAGTGACAACATATCCTTCAGCAAACCATTTAGCTGCTATCCTGATCGCCTCAGGACCACTTATCTTCTTCCATGTTTTACTTGTCCTGTCATATATCAATGGGCTTTCTCCCTCAAATATTGCATCAGCAACCTTCTCAGGCTTATAATCCTCAAGAAATCTTAAGAATATAGCAAACCCTTTCCATAAGTCTTTTTCAATTTCATCTTCAGAGTTATACTTTTTCTTTGGGTCAGGATAAACCGATCGTGGAGTATTTGTATACGATAGATCCCAAGCTGTTCCTCTTACGCCTCCATACTCTGTTTTTATCCAAATCTTCTTAACATCTTCATGAATCCCAAAGCTGACATGTCTGTAAATAAATTTTTTATCAAGATATTTCCAATTTGCGCTCACTTCACCTTTCTCGAGATCATACTTTGCATTGTCAAGTTCAAAAGCTATCACATAAGCCATGCTATTTATCAAAGCAATATCTCTACCACTTGAAATGGGCAACCAAATATCCCCTATCACCCCTGATCTTGTCTTTCTGGGATCAGCAATTATTACCTTAACTTTATCTGGGTTTTTACTCTTTACAGCAGCTATTCTATTAAATATAATTGGATGAGCCTCTGCAATATTACTCCCAATTATGAAAAATGTATCTGCATGTTTTTTATAATCTGGATCTGGCACATCAATATCATCAAGGCTTCCATAAGGTTCATCTTTTCCAAAGGTATAAAGATAACCAACAACCGCGCTTGCCATACATGTTCTTGGTTGACCCTCAATTGAGTTATTCGCAAGCAACCCACCGCCCTTGAATACTTTATTCATTATATGTGTTTCTTCCGTTCCAAGTTGACCGCTTCCATAATACGCAACGCTAAATTTCCCATGTTCCTTAACAGCTTTCTCAACAGCGTTTGCGACGAATTCAATTGCGTCCTCCCATGAAATCTCAACAAAATTCTCTTTCAAATCAATCTCAGAAGGCTTTAAACCATCTGGGTCTTTAGATGTTTTACCTTGTAAAACCCTTGGGGAATTTGAGAGATCTGGCTTCCCAGTTTTAGGATTAAGCCACTCTTTTCTAATCATAGGATTTACAGGTCTACCTGGATATTCAAGCGCCTTGTGCAGATAAAATCCCTTGGTACACAAAACCCCACGGTTAACACTGCTGTTTTTATCGCCCTTTATTGCTAAAACCTTAAGTATGTTACCCTTTTCATCAACTTCACATTCAGCTATAGTCGTGCATCCAACAGCACAATATCTACATGGACCAGCTGGGAATGACTTTACATTCTTCGCTTGAGGGAAAATTTTGTCAGGCATATAAATTTCAGCAGCAAGCGCAGCTGAAGCTATTGCACTCAATTTTAAAAACTCTCTTCTTGTTATCCTCATTGGACCGTTTCCCTCCTTTATTTTTTGGGTTTAACTTTAAAAGTTTCAACCCCGACAACATCACCATTGGGTGAATAATCTCCATTTGCTGCAACCGCCATAATTGTAAACTCAACCTCACCAACTCCTTTTTGCGCTGGGGCAACCCACTTGAATTTCCACTCCCTAAGTTTACTACCATCAATAGTGTGAGTTAAGTAATTCTCAGAGATTTGAGTGTTTTTCCTATCTTCGACAATGAGTTTACCCCCAGATACACTAAGCGCAAATCCACCCGCGTATTCTCCTTCACTAATTACATCACTATTAATTTCGAGGCTCAAACTATAAGTTTTATTGCTAATGTAAGATTCAGGCACACCCTTAAGTAGGATTTCAATATTTTTATCCTCAGCCCCCGAATGACATTCGTCACATTCAAAAGACGGAACCCCATTTGAATGAGCGTAAATATCATCCTTATTTAAGACTAAATTTGCTACAGAAAGAATTATTACTGCCACTGTCAAAACTAAAATTCCATTTTTCATCGCTAACCTCTTTTTAATTTTCATAAAAGAACCCTGGCTTAAAAGCCAGGGCGTTAAAAAATTAGAAGTTAAACCAAACTTCGCCTTTCAATTCCCATGCTGCCTTTTTATATTCATCAGTTCCATTGATGAGATAACCCGCTGCTTTCCCTGGTTTGAAATAGCCACCCCTCAGTGTTAATATAACTTTGCCATCATGCATCTTATAATCAGCCTTAAAATCAACCTCCCATCCAAGGTCTTTAGCTGAAAGGTTAGGTTTGGGACCCGCTGCATCCCAAGCATAAATTGGTTTATTCGCCCTTATGTACGAATAAGAGACAAACAAGCTCAAATTAGTAAATGGAATAAACGTTAAATTGGCTTGACCAATTATTGTGTTTTCAAGTTCGCGATAACCTCGCACATTTGGTGCACCAAGTCCTTGCGGTGTTATACCTTCCTCATCTGGCATAATTGAATCTTCCCAAACCTCTGTAATATAGAAAAATCCAGCTGTTCTCAACTTCGTAACATTACCTTTCCCACCCCATGGACCATCAGGATCCCCAGAACCAACACCAAGAATAAAACCTGGCTTAACTTTGTCAGTCGCAGAGTAAACACCCTTCAAATAAATATTACCACCATCAATATCCCCATTGTTAATATCAACATCAAAAGTTGGCCCATAATTAGCGTTATTAATTTTATCCTTCCCCTTTAGATAGTTTACTTCATAATCAAGCGACAACTTACCAAATTTGGAACTTCCAGCTACCCCTATTCCAAAAAGATTCGTTATCTGAGGTGAAAATCTTACTTTCTTATAATCCAAGAGGTTGGGGATATAAGCATTTCCATCCCTCGTTGATCGGTCAATGTAGTAAAAAGTATAAATATCAAGTTTCGTATTGCCAAATTTTAATGCTTTAGAATAATTCGCAAGATAAAGATCGGCATCCCTTGCATCCCAACTGTTATTGTAATCGCTTGCCACACTATCAGCATCACTCAAAGCATCAACGCCTTCATTTACTTTCGCCCACCCAAGTTTTAAAACTCCATCCCCCACCGAAATATCTGCTTGCACACCATCGTAGTTATTATCAATCAGTATCCTGTTCCCAACGAGCCACTGCATTCTACCAACGGAGAAAGCTGTCTTCAACGCCGGAACCCTGAACCAAACATATGCCTGGTCAACATGAAATAGATAATGAACGTCCTTATTGTTATACAATAAGCTTGCACTTTTTCCACCATAGACTTTCCTCAGAGGTGGCTCATTATCAACCCCCCACCATCCTTGAGCCATATCAAATCTTGTTTTAATTTTAACATCACCCTGATTCGAATTTTCCTGCTTAAAACTTTTCTTCTGCACAATATAGGCATCATTGTAAGTTCCCTTATTAACCCAAAAATCTTGTTGATACTGAAACCATGTGTTAAAAGTTCCATTCAGGTTAAGAGTTAAATTATCGGTAATTTTAACCTGTGAGAATGTGACTACACTTAGGAAAATCGTTAAAACAATTAAGTAAAATGTTCGCCTTTCCATTTGAGAACTCTTTTTTGTTTTCTAAAAATCAATAAACTCTTTTATCAAAATTTATGCCATGGAATTAACCCACTAATTTTGAAAAAATTAATAATTCAAGTGGCGGGAAAGCGTCGGAAAATCGTCAGCTTACAAATTTTTGACACTTTTTAAAGGGGGGTAGGCTCTATATCAAACCGTATTTTTTCATTTTCTCTCTTAAGGTTGTCCTTTTGAGATTTAGTATCTCTGCAGCTTTTGTTTGGTTATACCCAGATTTTTCAAGAGCCCATCTTAATGCACGTTGCTCAAAATCAGCTAACACTTTTTCCAGATCTATCTTTTCCTTGTTCCAAATGTTATCAATACCTGACCTTATCGCCCCAGTAATTTCACTGGGTAGCGCCTCCCTTGTGACAACATTTCCTTTCGTTAAGACCACAATTCGCTGTACTATATTCTCAAGCTGCCTTACATTGCCAGGCCATTCGTATGCAATCATTGCTTCCATCGCTTCAGGGGTAAACTTCAACTCTGGTCTTCCAAATTTATTTAAGAAATGCTCTATCAGCAATGGGATATCTTCCCTGCGCTCTCTTAGGGGTGGAATTTTTATTGGTATAACGCTCATCCTGTAGTATAAATCCTCTCTGAATTTTCCCAACTTCACAAGATTGAACAAATCAACCTTACTTGCACATATCAACCTCACATCAACTTTTATACTCTCATTTCCGCCTATCCGTTCGAATCTTTTCTCTTGAATGACATTTAGCAATTTTACCTGAGAACTTAAGGGAATATCATCAACATCGTCTAAAAACAAAGTTCCACCATTTGCACATTCAAATTTTCCCTTTCGCTCTTTTATAGCTCCAGTGAAAGCACCTTTTTCGTGGCCAAATAGTTCAGTTTCAAGTAAAGTTTCAGGCAAAGACGCACAACTTAATTTAACAAACGGTTTATTTTTTCTTGGGCTTAATTGATGAATCGCATTTGCGACCAAATCTTTTCCAGTACCACTTTCCCCAATTATTAATACTGTTGCATCACTTTGAGCTACTATCTCTATTTGGGAGTATATATTCTGCATGGCTTTTGATTTACCAACGATATTAGAGAATGAATATCTTTCATCAAGGCGTTTTTTAAGTTCTATGTTCTCTTTCTCAAGTTCTTTATATTTTTCGATCTTCTTTAAAATCATAATCAATCTTTCTGAAGAGAAAGGTTTGGTGATATAATCGTATGCACCAAGCTTCATCGCCTCAACAGCATTTTCTATAGTTCCATAAGCTGTTATCATTATGACCATTATATTGGGGTTGATCTTCTTGATAATTTTTAAAACTTCCATTCCATCCATATCAGGTAAGCGAATATCAGTAACAACTACATCAACATCATTTTGCTCAATGTAATTTACCGCAAAAATCGGCGACTCAAAATCAACAACTTCATATCCCTCCTTGAGCAACGCATCTCTTAATGTTATTCTTTTTATTTTTTCATCCTCAATAATAACTACTTTCATACTTTACATTTTCACCTTGTTTATTTTCGTCTAAAATTTTTCTTGGAAGTATAACGGTGAAAGTACTTCCCTCACCGACCTTACTCTTAACTTCAATCCTCCCACCATGACTTGAAACAACATTATAACTTAGATAAAGTCCTAATCCTGTACCGTTAGGCTTCGTTGTAAAGAAAGGATCGAAAATTTTATTCAATATGCTTTCAGGTATTCCACAGCCATTGTCCTTTATCTTAACAAATACACTTTTATCATCACCAAATGTTTCTATTTCAATTTTACCGTTGAAGTTAACAGCATCAATAGCATTAAAAATTATATTTGCGAAAACTTGTTCAAGGTAATGAAAGTCACCCACAACTATCAATTCCTCATCACTAAGATTTTCTTCAACCTCTATCTTTTTATCCTTTATCCTAAATTGAGCTATTGCAAGGGCATCCTCAATGATATCGTTTATATTTAAATCAATCCTTTCAAAAATATGAGGTTTAGCGTAGTCAAGCAACCGTCTAACAATAAGCTCAATTCTATCCAAACCCTCAAGTGCAAGACCTAAAAATTCACGCAGTTTCTGCTTATTATCTGGCTCAGCAAGAACTGCTCTTATGCAATTTTGTATCCCGTCAAGCGGATTATTTATTTCATGGGCAAGACCTGCAACAAATCTCCCAATTGAAGTCATCTTCTCAACTTGCATCAAAACTTCCTGCGCCCTCCTTAACTGCTCATACGCCATCCTTATTTCTTCTGTTCTTTCTTTTACCTTTCTCTCAAGTTCCTCATTCATCTTTTTCAGCTCTCTCTCAAGCATAAACTTTTCGGTTATATCCCTCGTTTCTAAAACCAAGCCTATGTATTTGCCGTTGTCATCATGAACAACATTATAAATATTTTCGTAATATCTCCCATTTGCGTGCACGATTTTATGCCTTTTGGTCACGATCCCTTTTTTAAAATTTTCGAGAACCTCAAGCACTTTACTATGAATAGATTCAGGATGACACATTACAACGGAAGTGCCAAGTCGTTCTTCATTTTTTATGTTCCTATATTTCTCAGCCGATTTGTTCATATAAAGCATTCGCCCTTCTTCATCAACAAAAATTATTCCTTCATCAATAGCATCAAGTATTTTAAATAGCAAATCCTTATCGACTAAGTTTGAAAAAGGCATATCACAAGGTCCTTATGTTTTTTGATAAATCTAATCACAAAAACTTTGCCAATATCTAAATCAATTGTAAATTAATGCCTTTCTTTGCCCAATCGTGACATATTTTTGTCACAATTGTGGCAATATTGCCTCAGCCATTAAAGAGTTAATCTAAAACCTATTGACAGTGTTATCTTTATTTCTTAACTTTTAGTGAAACAAAAACCTAAAACAGGAGGAGGTTATGAATAGGATAGTTTTAGCAGGGGTGGTAGTTGCTATCATAAGTTTGATAATTGGGTTGCTCGGAAAGATACTGGGGCATACTATTATCTTCGCCAATGCTACATGGCATAACTTCGCTCAAACATGTTTACTATTTGCAATAGCTTATGGTATAGGAAAATTAGCAGTGGAAAAGGAAAAATAAGAGTTTTAAAATTGCTGTTTAGTTGACCGCTCTCTTCTCACTTGACAAAATTTGCTCATCGAAAAGTGTTAATTTTAACACAGGGGATATCTTACACTCAAATTAAGTTGGAACATTTGAGGAAAATAACTATTTTTTAAGTGTGTTTAAAAAGTTCCTTAAAAAAGAAAAACAACCTTAATTCAAAACAAAAAAGAACTCACCCATGAAAGTTGCTGTTTGCGTAAATCGGGTTCCAGACACTGAAACAAAAGTAAAAATTGGAGCAGATGGTAAAACAATTGACAAAACGGGGGTAAATTACATTTTAAATCCTTATGATGAATTCGCAGTCGAAGAAGCATTAAGAGTAAAGGAAAAGTTTGGTGGCGAAGTTATCGTCATCTCACTTGGCGGGAGCGAAAATGTTGAGGTAATAAGAAAAGCGCTTGCAATGGGGGCTGACAAAGGAATTTTGCTTAAAGATGATTCACAGCGTGATACTTTTTCAATCGCAAAAGCACTTGCTGAAGTTTTAAAAGAAATTTCACCAGATATAACATTCTTTGGCAAGCAATCGATTGATTACGATGATCAAGCGATGCCAAGTTTAGTTGGAGAACTTCTCGGAATACCTTCAATTACTGTTGTTGTTAAACTTGAAATTAATGAAGATAGAACTGTCATAGCAGAGCGGGAGATTGAAGGCGGGAGAGAGAAAGTTAGAGGAAAACTTCCGATAATAATTGGAGCACAAAGAGGTTTAAATGAACCAAGATATCCATCACTTAAAGGAATAATGGCAGCAAAGAGCAAGCCTGTTGAAGAAAGAGAAGCACCAAAGTTTGAAAACAAGACTGAAGTCATCGAAATGTTGCTCCCACCACCGAAAAAGCCAGGAAGAATTCTGGGCACAGATGCAAGTGCGGTTCCCGAACTTGTTCGCCTGTTAAGAGAAGAGGCGAAAGTAATTTAAAATTTTTAAGTTGCAAAATACTTATGGAATAATTATCTTAAAACAAATTCAAGAAGGAAAAAATGGCAATGAAAGTTTTAACTTTCGCCGAACAAAGGGAAGGGAAATTTAAAAAGTCCGCGTTTGAAGCTGTAAGAACAGGTAGAAAAATTGCTGATGAACTATCAGCTGAATTTTATACACTTGTCATTGGGGACGAAAACACTGAGAAAATAGCACCTGAGCTCGGCAATTATGGAGCTGAAAAGGTTTTTATTGTACAGGATCAAAGACTTGGTCAATATTCCTTAACTGCCTACGCGAAAGTAATATCTGAGGTAATGAAAGAACTCGACATTGAATATCTTTTTATGTCTGCGACTGCAATGGGTAAAGAATTAGCACCAAGGGTCGCCGGAAAGATCGACGCTGGATTTGCAGTGGATTGCACAGATTTAAAAGTTGAAAATGGCGAAGTGATTGCAACCAGACCTGTTTACGCAGGAAAAGCTTTCATAAAGGTAAAAATTAACTCCACTAAAAAAATTTACACACTGCGACCCAACGTCTTCCCTGCTGGGGAAAGTGACGGAAAGTTAGCTCAAGTGGAAAAATTTAATGTAAATTTAACTGATGATGATTTCAAAGTTGTTGCTTTTGAAAAAGTCGAATCTACAAAAGGGAAACTTGATGTGACAGAAGCAGATATAGTTGTATCAGGTGGAAGGGGTTTGAAAGCACCTGAGAACTTTAAACTTATTGAAGAACTTGCTGAAGTCCTAGGTGCTGCTGTTGGTGCTTCAAGAGCAGTTGTCGATGCAGGATGGCGTCCCCATGACGAACAAGTGGGTCAAACTGGAAAAACAGTTTCACCAAAACTTTACATTGCAATTGGAATCTCCGGAGCAATTCAACATCTAGCAGGAATGTCATCATCAAAGGTGATTGTCGCGATAAATAAAGATAAAGATGCACCGATATTTCAGGTTGCGGATTATGGAATAGCGGGTGACCTATTTGAGGTCGTTCCAGCTCTTACCGCGGAACTGAAGAAAGTTCTTGGGAAGTAAATTAAACTTTAAAAACAAGGAGGACTGATTTAAGGTGAAAAAGATTCAGGTAGACATAGTTGGTTTATCTGCAACGCCTACGGGACCAAGTTCTTACGCTTTGATCCTAAAAGAAGTTGGGGGTGATAGACGCTTGCCGATAATTATAGGTTCCTTTGAAGCACAGGCGATTGCCCTCGAGATGGAGGGGATAAAACCACCACGCCCTTTAACGCATGATTTGATAAAAAATATACTTGATGGGCTTGGGGTTAATATCCTTGAAGTTGTTGTCACAGATTTAAGAGATGGGACATTTTACGCAAAGATTTATCTTGAATTAAATGGAATGACTTATGAAATCGATTCAAGGCCAAGCGATGCAATCGCAATTGCTTTGAGATGCGGGGTTCCAATTTATGTAAATGACGAGGTTATGGAGGAAGCAAGTTTTGCTCCAGAGGAGGAATCACAAATTGAAGAAGAAGCAGAAGAGGAAGAAGAAAACCCACTTGCGCCGAGTGAAGATATTTCCCAACCCCCAACTCCGAAACGAACTCCAAAGCCAACTTCAAAAGAGGAGAGAATAGCTGAACTTCAAAGACAGCTTGAAGAGGCAATTAAAAAAGAAGAGTACGAGAAAGCTGCGAAAATTCGTGATGAAATCAGAAGATTGAAGATGGGCGATTAACAACTGCAAAAATAAATTAGGAGGCGCAAAATGAAACACTTTTTCTCCTTTCTCATCGCTTTGGCAATTTTATCTAAGCTTGCAATTGCACAATCAAACGAAAAGTTCAACCAACTCATCGCTGAGGGTGACGAATACTCTGAGAAAAAGTTTGATAACTACAAAGCGTTGGAAAAATACCTTGAGGCATATAAAATTAATCCGCGAGATTACAATGTCCTTTGGAAACTAAGTAAAGTTTATGTTGATATCGGCGAACACCTCCCTACAAGAACAAAAGAAGAGAAACAAAAACAACTTGAGATGTATGAAAAGGCGAGAGAATACGCTGAACTTGCAATCCAAGTAAATCCAAATGGTTCAATGGGTTATACACGAAGGGCGATCGCACTTGGTAGAATTGCTCTCTTCAAAGGTGTGTGGGAATCGATTGACCTTGTAAAAAAGGTAAAAGAAGATTGCGAAAAGGCAATTCAGCTTGACCCGAACAATAGCGTTGCTTATTATGTTCTTGGAAGAACACATGCAAAGTTGTGCGAAAAACCAAAATTGTTCCGCGCTCCCTTGGGACTTGGCTGGGCAAATTACGATGATGCGATAAAAAATTTTGAAAAGGCAATAAGCTTAAGACCAACATTCATAATGTATCGCCTCGATGCAGCAAAGGCTTATATCGAAGTTAAAAATTACAAAAAAGCAAAAGAACACCTTGCGAAAATTGCAGAACTTCCAACAGAAGATGAAGATGACCCCCAATTTAGAGCGGAAGCGAAAGAACTTTTGGAAAAGATAAAAGATAAAGCCCCATGATGATAAAATTTTTCCCTCTTTTTCTCCTTTTATCTTTTCTTTCTATCCAGAGTTTACTTGCACAGGAAATTGAATGTAAAGTTACGGTTAATTTTGAACAACTCCCACCACAAAACAAATCCGATTTATCCGACTTCGCCGAAAAAATTCAACGCTACATTAACACTTACAAATGGACGAATGTTGATCTCGGTGATGAAAAAATTCAATGCACCTTAAATATTTTTTTCACATCCGCAAGTGGAAATAATTACCAAGCTCAAATTTTTATTGGTTCACAAAGAAAAATTTATAATTCAGATAAAAGCACAGCTGTTTTGAGAATCTTCGATGATAAAGTTGAGTTCTTCTACGATAAAAATGCACCGTTATATCACGACGAATTTCGCTTCGACCCGCTGTTAAGTTTGATTGACTTTTACATGTATATCGTCATTGGTTATGATTTTGATACATATGAACCGTTTGGTGGAACTGAATTCTTTGAAAAAGCCTTCAGAATTTGTACAAATGCTCAATCTTCAAGATATTCAAGGGGATGGCAAAAAGTTACTTCGGGTTACAGTAGATTTAATTTGATAGATGAACTACTCAACTCAAAATACGCTAGTTTTAGAAAAATGATGTACGATTATCACTACAATGGACTTGACCTGTTTCAAAAACAACCTGAAGATGCCATCGCAACAATTGATTCAGCGCTTGACGTTTTGATAAAAATAAAGAGTGAAAATCCGACATCTACGCTTGTAAAACTTTTCTTCGATGCTAAGTATATGGAACTTGCCGAAATCTTAAAACATGCAAAAAATAAAGAAGCGATTTTTAAAAAATTAGTCCTTGCTGATCCATCCCATCAATCAACCTATCTGGAATACATGAAAGACTAAAGATGGAAATTCAATTCATTGGTGCAGTAAGAACCGTAACGGGTTCAATGCATCTCATCCATGCCAATGGGGTAAAGTTTTTGCTTGATTGTGGCCTTTATCAAGGTAGAAGAGCCAAAGCTAGAGAAATAAATGAAAATTTCCCTTTTGATCCGAAAGAAATTGATTTTATAATTTTATCCCATGCACATATCGACCATAGCGGGAACATACCTCAGATTGTTAAAAAGGGATTTTCTGGAAAAATCTTTTCAACTTCCGCCACCCGCGACTTAGCAAGCATAATGCTAATTGATAGCGGACATATACACGAAAAAGACGCAGAATATCTGAATAAAAAATTAAAGAAAAAAGGTGAGCCTTTAATCGAGCCTTTATACACAGCCAGTGATGCAGTTCGCGCCCTCGAACATTTTGTTGGACTTCCATATAGAAAAGAAATTGAAATAGCCACCGGGATTAATTTAATTTTTTATGATGCAGGTCATCTTTTGGGATCAGCTATAACTGTTCTTAACATAAAAGAAAATGGGACAAAAATTCGCCTCGCATTCACCGGAGATCTCGGAAGACCTTACAGACCAATTTTAAAAAACCCCGAATTAATTGGAAATGTCGATTTTCTGATAACGGAAAGCACATACGGTGGGACAATCCACGAGGAGATCGAATCCGTTGAACAAAAAATTGCTGAAATCGTGATAAAATCTTACGATCGAAATGGCAAAATCATAATCCCTGCATTTAGCGTTGACAGAACCCAAGTGTTGATTTACATACTTCATAAACTTGTTGGCGCCAATAAAATACCTAAAATTCCAATCTTTATTGATAGCCCTCTTGCTGTCAACGCCACAGAAATTTATCGGCTTCACCCGGAATGTTTCGATGACGAAATGAGAAAATTTCTTTTAAACGGTAAAGATCCATTCAATTTTTCAATGCTTCATTACATAACTGAAGTTGAGGAATCTAAAAAGTTAAACAAATATGAAAAACCATGTATAATCATTTCCGCCTCAGGTATGTGTGAAACCGGCAGAATTCTTCATCACCTTGCGAACAATATTGAAAACCCCCGAAACATAATTTTAATCGTCGGATATATGGCTGAAAATACACTTGGAAGGAAACTAAAAGATGGGGTTAAAAAAGTTAAAATTTTTGGAGATGAATACACGGTTAACGCTGAAGTTATCTCAATGGATGCCTTAAGCGCTCATGCAGATAGAAATGAACTAATCGGTTATATAAGCCATATTGATAGAAAACATGTAAAAGGAATTTTTGTTGTTCACGGTGAAGAGGAGCAATCGATTAAACTTGCTGATGCTCTCAAAGAAATTGGGTTTGAAAATGTAATTATTCCTCAAAGAGGGGAAACATTCGAAATTTAAAAATGCTGAAAAAATGGAAAACTTCAGAAGAAAAAGTTTTTGGCTTGAAACAGCCGGCGAATTTGAACCACAACCTGAACTAAAAGGAGATGTAAAAACTGACATAGCGATAATCGGCGGTGGTTTCACAGGGCTTTCAACAGCATATCACATTAAAAAAATTGATCCCTCAATTGATGTCGCAATAGTTGAAAACCAGATCTGTGGTTATGGTGCGAGCGGAAGAAACGCGGGCTTCGGGATGACACTTTTCGGCTTAACTTTCAGTTTAACCGCGATAAGATTTGGCAAAGAAAAAGCAGTTCAAGCACATCACTATATGGAAACAGCGGTTGATTATCTTTCAGAGTTTATAACATCAAATAAAATTGACTGCGACTATGAAAGACCTGGATTTTTAAGGGTCGCAACATCAAAGGCATATGTGAAAAGAATTCAGCACGAAATAAACCTTATGCGCTCCCTTGGGATTGAAGGAATAGAGTGGATTTCACAAGAACAAGTTAGAAAGGAAGTCAACAGTCCCCTCTATCTCGGAGCTTGGTGGGAGCTAAGATGCGTTTTGCTTAATCCAGCAAAACTTGCGTGGGGAATAAGAAAATTAAATCTCGACCTTGGCGTAAAGATTTTCGAATATTCCCCTGTAAATGAAGTAAATCGCCATAAAACTCATTTCACCATAAAAACAAACAACGGAATTTTAACAGCTGAAAAGATTTTATTTGCTACAAACGCATTCTCTCATCTTTTTCCTCAATTAAGAAGAAAACAAGTTCCAGCTTTCACCTATATCGTTTTAACAGAACCACTTGGTGAAGAATTTTTTAACGAAGTTGGTTGGAAAAATAGACAAGGGATCGAAGACGCACGAAATCTGGTTCATTACTATAGATTAACGAAAGATAACAGATTACTCATGGGAGGCGGTGATGTTAGCGTTGGCTTTGGGAGAAAAATGAATTACGATGAAAATGAAAGAATTTTCAATGAGCTAAAAGATTATGTAAAGAAAGTTTTCCCCGTTTTAAAAGATGTAAAATTTACACACCAATGGGGTGGACCCGTTTCTGTTCCGATTGATATGGCACCAGCAATTGGAAAAATTGGAGACGATAGAGCTTATTACAGCCTCGGTTGTGTCGGACATGGTGTATCACTCACAATCCTAAATGGGAAATTGCTTGCCGAATTGCTTCTCGAACGAAAATCTGAATTGACTGAGATATTTTTCGTAAACCGCAAAACGATCCCCTGGCCACCTGAACCAATTAGATTTGGAATAAGCCATTTGATCCGAGGCTACATGCGACTTGAAGATAAAATTCTTGACAGATGAAGTTTACCTTTTTATTTCCTCAAAAAGGAAAATCTCTATCCCAAGAAACTTTTTCTTCATGGCAAGCGACATTGAATTACTTAAAACCTTAACCACTATATCTTCAAGCTTAGGTTGATGTGAAGAAACAAACCAAATCCTTTTATATTTTTGCGATAAACTATTCAATTCGTCGATTAACACATTTTTATTTTGCTCCGAAACATCAGGAAGCTTAATTTTCACAACATCATCTTTTTTTGAATAGTAGTAAAAAACATATTTGTTCGCTATGATCAAATCCCCACCCCTTGCTCTCTCCTCAACAAATTTAACTGCCTCCCTCCATTCTTCCTTATTTGTTTTGCCATAGTACCATCCGAGATTTACAACAGAGAGAAGCAAAAAGATATACACAATGTATTTTCTAAATCTACCGTTATAATTTTCAAATCCAATTGAAGCGAGACAATAAAACGCAATAGATGAAGCAATTGCATATCTCGTAAAGTAAAAAGGAGTCAAAAATTGGGACAACGCAAACGGGACTAAAATTGGGATAATGAACCATAACCAAAAAATTAAATAAATTTTTCTCTTCTCATGGCTAAACTCTTTAAAATTAAAAATTGAGAACACGATCATTGCAAGCATAATAAAGAGTAAAATAGCGGAATTTGAATACTCAATTATAAACCTACCCAAAATCACATTTCCAAACTCATCCCTTGGCATTGGATATGTTGCCCCAGCAAATTGAATCAGGGTTTTCAAAAAATCAATAAAATCAGGTCTCGGCAACCAAAATTCGCCTGAAATCAAAATTTCATTGGCTTGCTTTAACACAATTAAAAATCTCGGTATAAAGAACAGGAAAGAAATAAACAAGGAGAGAAGAAAAACCTTTAACTTCTTTCCCTCTTGAAATGCCACGAAAATAAGTTGAGCAAAGATTGTAAAGAAAGCGTAAAGATGCGTGTAAAGCAAAAGAATATTTGTAAAAGTGTAAAAAACATAGTGTTTGAATTTACCTTGCTTTAAGATCTTGACAAAATAAAAAAACGAGACAAGAGAGAGCAAACAAAGCAAAGCATACATCCTTGCTTCCTGCGAATAAAAAATTTGAAAGACCGAAATTCCCGTCATAAACGAGGAAAAGATGGCTACTTCCCTGCTCCAGAACTCGAGACAAAATTGGTATACAGCTATCACAATGAGCACACCAAATATAACCGATGGGAAACGAAACGAGAATTCAGAATCGCCAAAAATTTTTATCCAAAAATGTAAGATGAGATAATAAAGTGGTGGATTTCCATCGGCTTGGGACGCCTTGATCAATTCAGGTATGCTCAACTTCGCAAACTTAATTGAGGAACCTTCATCAAGCCACAAACTTTCAAAATCAAGCAAAAAAATCCTTAAAAATAAACTCAACGCAAGAATAAAGATAAAAACATTTGATCTCATTCATGACTGAGCAAGATTTTTAATCTCACTTAAAATTTTCGCAACATCCATTTCATTGTTATAAACATGGAAGGAAACCCTGACAGCCATTAAATTTCCCTCAGTAACTGGTCTAACCCTTATTCTTTTTTCCATTAAATATGAAACAATTTTGTCATAGGTTATATTTTTCATTCTGAATGTTATCATTGCGGTTCTAAAGTTCTCCTCCTCTGGAGATAAAACTTCAACATTTGCAATCTTAATAAGCTCTTGATAAAAAGCCTCGGCAAGAGCTCTATCGTGCTCCCATACCTTATCAATTCCAATGGCATTTAAAAAATCAATAGCTGTTTCAAGTCCAAAAAACAGAGCTGGGTTTTGTGTCCCGTATTCAAATCTCTGCGCAGAAGGCTGAAATTTCAACTCATTTTTCTCCACGCTATATCCAGCATCGGAATACCCCCCAACTGTAAGAGGTTGAACGAGTTCGAGATTTTCCTTCTTAACATAAAGAATTCCCGTTCTCTTTGGACCAAGAAGCCATTTATGTCCGCTTGTCGTATAAAAATCGCAACCATATTCACGAACATCCACAGGCATCATCCCGGGAACCTGAGCCCCGTCAAGGAAAACCCATAATCCTTTATCTTTCGCAAGCTTACAAATCTCTCTCTCAGGGAGACGCTGTCCCGTGGTACAGGTTATATGGCTTACGAAAATAAGCCTTGTTCTTTTAGTTATTAACTTTTCAAGCCTTTCAAGATTTCCAACCCAATTTTTTGCGTCAGGTTCAAAGGTTTTTAAAACAATCCCATCTCTTTTAGCTCGGTTCAACAAAGGTATATTTCCCGCTGCGTGTTCATGTGTCGTCAAGATAACTTCATCGCCTTTCTTCAAAGGCAAACCATTTACAACAATGTTAATTCCCTCGGTAGCACAGCTTACAAGAGCAATTTCCTCCTTATCGCAACCGAAGATATCCGCACATTTTTCCTTAACCTTCCACCACTTTTCAAGATCATGATTTGGCGTCGGATATTTGTCAAGGATATCCGTTTCCTCTTTCACTTTATGAGCTACAACGAAGGGAGATGAGCCAAGACCACCTGTGTTAAGGTAGGTAAAATCTTTCGGAATTGGGAATTGATCACGAATTAACTTCCAAAACTTGGGATCACTTGAATTAAAACTTGAAATTTTTTCTTTAAAATTCTCAATGCTTATGTAATCTAACTTTTTTGAATTTGGGAAAAGTGCTCCAAATGTTAAAAATGCCATTGATTTTAAAAATTCCTTTCTTCGCATAAATCTTTAAAATGTTAATTTTTTTAATCTACCTCGGCTTCAACATAATTTACAAGTTCACCTATGCCTTGAATCCACGCAGTTATTTTGTCCCCAGGCTTAATTGGTCCTACCCCTTCAGGAGTTCCAGTTGAAATTACATCTCCAGGGTAAAGCGTTATATACTTACTAATTGATTCAACTATTGAAGGAATATCAAAAATCATATTCCTTGTGTTTGAGTTCTGTCTGAGTTCATCATTAACCCACAACTTTAAATCAAGCTCCACAGGCGTTTGAATTTCATCCGCAGTCACAATCCATGGTCCCATAGGGGCAAAATAATCTAAACTTTTTGATCTAAACCATGGATGCTGAGCTTGAATATCTTTCCTTTGAAGCTCCCTTGCAGTGACATCAACAACAATTGTATATCCAGCAATATAGCTCCAAGCATTTTCTTTCTTGATTCTTTTCCCTTTCTTCCCTATAACAACTGCAAGCTCAACCTCGTGATCAATCCTTCCAATATCTGTTGGGATATAAATAGTTTCCAAATGCCCAACTACAGCGGTGCTACTCTTTGCAAAAATAATCGGTTCTTCTACAGGCGCTGGAGAACCGAATTCCCTTGCGTGTTCTTCATAATTTCGCCCAAGACATATAAATTTTGGCGGAAACTCAACAGGCGCATTATATCTTACAGATTCCTTAACGAAAAGATATTCCATTAAATTATGTTTCTCAACAAAATCAATAACTCTTTTGAAAAGATCAATGTTAAATAACTGCTCTCGGAAAAGTTCAGTTACCGTTTTGATATACGGGAAATCGTCAATCTTATTTTTCAATTTTTGGTAAAGAGGGAGAGCATCGGTTAAATTCAAAATTCTTCCGCTCTCATCGTAGATAATCCCGATAAAATTTTCCTTCTCTGTGCGAAGTGAAAGTATCTTCATATTTCACGGTTTTTATTTTTAACTTTTTCAAATTTTAAAAAAATTTTAAAACTTTATCAAGAAAATCACCACGCTGTAAAAAATGCGTTTTTAAAATTTTTCTTCAGTTCTTTCAAACTATCACCACCAAATTTTTCAAGTACAGCATTTGCGATAACAGGGGCAATTACAGATTCGGCAATCACACTTGCAGATGGAACTGCGCAGAAATCGGAACGCTCATATCTTGACCTTACTGGTTTTAATGTTTTCAAATCAACGCTTGATAAACCCTTTACAACCGTCGAAATTGGTTTCATCGCTGCCCTTAACACTATTGGCTGCCCATTTGTCATCCCACCTTCAATTCCACCAGCACGGTTTGTCCTACAATAAATTTTCCCATTCCTTACAAAAATTTCATCATGAACTTCCGAACCAAATTTTTTTGCATTTTCAAACGCTGGACCTATCTCAACCCCCTTTACCGCTTGAATTGACATAATTGCCTGCGCTAATAAGCCATCAAGTCTCCTGTCCCACTGAACATAGCTTCCAAGCCCAACTGGCAATCCCGTAACAATCACTTCAAAGATACCACCAACTGTATCTCCGTTTTTCATCGCCTCCTTTATCATATCTTTCATTTTCTCCTCGACAGCTTTGTCAATGCACCTTACTTCGGACTTATCAGCCAATAAACTTAATTCAAGCGCTCCCTTGGGCTTGCAGATCAATCTTCGAATTTTCCTCTCAAGCTTTTCCCTATCTTCATATCCAATGTATCCAATCTGAATTACATGGCTCCCGATATAAATCCCAAGCTCTTCAAGCAATTTTCTTGCCACTGAAGAACATGCTACTCTAATTGCTGTCTCCCTTGCGCTTGCACGCTCAATTACATTTCTTATGTCATCAAAACCATATTTAAAATACCCTGCGAAATCAGCATGCCCCGGTCGTGGCACTGTTACTTTTTCAATTTCCTCACTCTTGGCAATTCCTTCAACGGACATTTTTTCCTTCCAGTTTTCCCAATCCTTATTTCGAACTATTAAAGCAATCGGGCTTCCAATTGTTTTACCAAACCTA
>NZ_CZVS01000028.1:0-24942 GCF_001535985.1 Candidatus Kryptonium thompsonii
TGGTGGAAATACAAAACAAAAAATAGATAATGGACACCCAGCTGAAAAAATAGAATTATCAGGTAAATGGCTCTTCAGAATTGGTGACGCTGAAAATTGGAGCGAAGAAAAAATTGATGAATTTGGCTGGGTTGAAATTGTAGTTCCATCTCAATGGGAAAAGCAAGGGTACAACTTTGATGGAGTTGCATGGTATAGAAAACATGTCAAAATACCATCACAATTTAAAAACAAAAAACTTTTTCTCTATCTTGGTAAAATTGATGATAACGACAAGGTTTATTTCAATGGTGAATTAATTGGGAGCACAAGGGGTTGGACCTTTGAAAGAATTTATTTCATTCCCAACGACCTTATAAAATACGACAACGATAATGTCATAGCAGTAAGAGTTGAAGATCTTGGGCTTGGTGGTGGAATTTACGAAGGTCCGATTTTGATAGTTTCAAGAGATGAACTATGGCAAATGAAAAATGAAAAGAAAAAGTTCGCAAGTCAAGATGAATACAATGCTGTTTTTTTAACTGTTAAATTGATGGACTCGCTTCTCACAAGGGGTAATTTATCTTCATATCTTGCTTTTTTAAGCCTAAAATTTAGAGAAAACGAAAAAACATATACACTCTGGAAAAGAGATTTAAATCAGATAAGCAACTTTCTAACTGATAATAGATATTCAATTGATTATGTTGATTTTAAAGTCTATCATTCTCCCGAAAACGACAGTATTTTAATCGCTGATTATGTCAGATTGATAAAAGATACAGCGGGCGTTTTAAAATTTAGCGATGAACAAATAAGATACTTTAAGTTTGAGAACGGTTCTTTGCTTGAAATTGGGAACAACAGCAGATTCTTCCGAGTTGGATTTTTCTCACGATGGCTTCAAGAAGAGAGATATTTTTATGTTTATCTTCCCCCAAGCTATGATATTGATATAAAGAAACGCTATCCCGTGCTATACCTTTTACATGGCTATGGTGGAAGCGATGAATCCTGGAAATATGACAATATAAACTCCGTGGTGGACAGCTTGATAAAAATTGGTAAAATTGTCGAAATGATAATCATCATGCCCGATGCGGATTCTTCCTTTTACGCAAATTCAAAAGATAGGAAAAGGATGTATGAGCAATATATCGTTGATGATTTGATCAATTATGTTGACGCAACATTTCGGACAATACCACATCGTGAGACGAGAGCAATTGATGGAGTTTCAATGGGTGGATTTGGTTCAATGCTTCTTGGATTTAAGTATTTTGATAAATTTATCTCAATCGGAAGCATGATGGGAGCTCTGGAAATTCCGTTTGAAAGGGTTAAAGATAAAAAATATATCCACAACGGAGATTCAATTTATTGGTATTCAATTCAGCCAACATCAATCGCACAGGAGTTAACATCACAGCATTTTGATGGTTTGAACATATTCTTTTATGTCGGCGATAAAGACTGGCTGAAAGATTCTAACCTAAAAATGCACGAGATATTAAAAAGAAAAGGTGTAAAACACGAATTTAAAATTTACCCAGGTGAACATAACCGAGACTTTTGGTTCTCGCACTTTGCCGAAAACCTAATTTTCCATTCAAACAATTTTCTCAAAAGTAAGTATGTTAAAATTAAAGAGACTTTAAAAACTCGATGAAGAAAATTTTTTTACTATTCTTTTTCCTGGTCTCAATTCTTTCGGCTCAAGATTTTAAACTTAAATTAAATCTTGCTGGTGAATGGCTTTTCAAAACGGGCGATAACTTAAAATGGCTTGAACCCGAATTTGACGATTCGGATTGGACTAAAATAAAAGTTCCTTCAACATTTGAAAGCCAAGGCTTTGAAGATTACGATGGTTTCGTCTGGTATAGATTACATTTTGATGTGCCACAGAATCTTTTGAATGAAGATTTAATTTTATTGCTTGGTAGTATAGACGACGCCGATGAAACTTATTTAAATGGCTCTAAAATTGGTGAGACGGGCAAATTTCCACCCGAACGAAGAACAGAATGGACGACGCTTCGTGCATATCCTGTGCCAAAAGGTTTGTTAAAAACTAAAAATAATGTCATCGCTGTTAGAGTTTGCGATTTTGGTTTTGATGGTGGAATTTTTAAAGCTCCAATTGGATTAATTTTGAAGAAAGATTTCAATATAAAAATGACTGAAATAACTAAACCACATCGCTCCGCAAAGGAGCTCGTCTCAAGCAATGGCTTAACAGCCATCGTTTACAGCGTCGAAAACCATAAACTCATATCAATGTATGAACATATTTATAAAATCGCATCGCCTGGAAACTACACAAAAAATATCATACATGATGCTAACTTTATTGTTGAACTTGACGGAAAAAAATATGATTTATCGGAGATTCCAGAAGATGAAGTTAGCTATATAAATGGAACAAATATAATTTTTGCGAATTACAAAAAACTTGGGGTTCAAATCTTCCTCTTTGCCCCTTTTCAAATTGACGCACCAGTGATGGTCGCAATCTGTAAAATCAATAAAAAATACAGGCAGAGCAAAATTTACTTTAGGGCAAATACAATTTATGGCGAAATAACATCTGAAGATATATTAAGCGATGTCTTTGAAATTCAACAACTACAAATTAAAAAAGTCATAAAAACAAAAACTGTAAAACGAAGTGATGGAACTGGTGGAGAAGTTGAAAAGAGAGTTTTTATCGCCATTCCTTCATCAAGCACAAAAGAAGAAATACAAAAGTTTTCAGAGTTGACCGAAAACGACAATATTCTTAACGATGAGATAAAGTTTTGGAACAATTTTATTAAAAGACCAAATTTTAACCTTGAGAACCTAACAAAAAAAGAAATTGAGCTTTTCAAACAATCACTCGCCGTTATAAAAATGGCACAATGTCGAGAGAAAGGAAGTCCCTATGGACAAATTCTTGCCTCGCTTCCCCCCTGGTGAATGGACTTACACATGGGTAAGAGATGGGGTTTACGCAATAAACGCTTTAATTGAACTCGGATATTTTAATGAAGCAAGGGCAGCCCTTGAATTCATGCTCAAAGCGAAAGTTGGAACTTATAAAAACTTTATCCACAAAGGGAAAGATTACGGAGTTAAAAAAGATTATAAAATTACCGTCTGCAAATATTACGGGAATGGGATAGAAGAATCTGACCATAATGAAGATGGTCCCAACATTGAACTTGACGGTTTTGGACTTTTTCTGTGGGCTTTCGGAAATTATGTTGAAAAAAGCGGTGATCTTGATTTTGCCATAACATATTGGGACACAGTGACGACCAAAATAGCAGATGTGTTGATTTCTTCAATTGATAATTATGGGGTTATTCGAGCTGAATCGGGACCATGGGAAAGACATTTGCCTGGGAAACATTACGCATATACAACAATAGCGGCGATAAAAGGGTTAAGATCGCTCGCAAAGGTTGCAGGGCTTCTAAAAGAGAAGACAGCCGAAAAATTTTATAACTCTTTTGCTGATTCAATTTTGAAATCTTTCTTGAAAAATTTCGTCGATAAAAATGGAGTGATAAAAGGAACGATTGAAGCAGAAAATGAAAGCGACTTTGAATATTTTGATGCAAGTGTAGTTGAGGCAATAAACTTTGACTTAATTCCTGCAAACAGCGAAATTGCACTAAAAACAATTGAAGCGATAAAGAAAAATCTTAAAATAAAAAATAGATTTGGCTTCTTTAGAGTTAACAACGGGGATTGGTATGATAGACAGGAATGGATTTTTATTGACTTAAGGGTTGCCGTTGCGATGAAAAAATCGGGATTTAAAAAGGAAGCAAAGCAAATCCTTGATTGGATAACTTCTCAATCAAATCTAAATTACAATCTCATAGCTGAATTATACGACGAATTTAATTCCGATTACCAAGGTCAATATCCCATGGTTGGCTTCGGCGCAGGAGCGTACATTCTCGGCCTCCTTGAAATTAAAAGATGAACTCAAATGAAGCCCGATCATGATACAATAAAACAAATTCCGCTTTTCTCCGAGTTATCAACTGAAGAGCTTCGTAAATTCACACAGATATCGCAATTAAAAAAATTTTCAAAAAAGGAAATCATCTTTTCGGAGGGAAATCCATACCTTGGTTTTTACATACTTTTAAAGGGTGCGGTGCGAATTTTTAAATTAACCTCCGACGGTAAAGATATAACTTTACAAATAGTTGAACCGTTCAACCTTGTCGCTGAAATTCCTTTGTTCGATGGGAAAACATACGACTCAAGTTGTGAAGCAATTGAAGATTCGATTCTTCTCTTCATACCGAGGGAAAAATTTCTTCAACTTTTCGTTAAAAATCCAAAAATTTCTTTAAAAATCTTGCAGGGCTTCGCAAAGAGATTAAAAGAATTAACTCAACAAATTGAAAAGTTAACATCAAAAGATGTCCCCCAACGATTAGCGACCTATCTTGTTGAAGAATATGAAAAGCAATGTCAAAGCAGAGGGGGAAATGAGTTAACGCTAAACATCTCAAGATCTATGCTCGCTTCATACCTTGGAACGGTCATTGAAACGCTCTCAAGGGCTTTAAGAAAACTTCAAGATGATGGGTTAATTGAAGTAAAAGGCAAAAAAATCGTAATCTTGAATTTTGAAAAGTTAAAAAATCTTGCGCAGTCAAGGTAAACATTAGTAATTTAATTTAATTTAAAAAACAAAAATCATGGTGAAGTCATGCTCAAAGGATTAATACCAGCTTTGTTTCTCTCGCTTTCTCTTGCGACATCACAGAACTTAATTGTGCTTAATAAATCTGAAAATACGGCTATGTTTTTCAACCTTAAAAACGATAGCTTGATATCTCAACTCCAGACTGGTGAAGCTCCGCATGAAGTTGCAATTTCACCCAATAAAAAATACGCCATTGTCACAAATTACGGGACTCGTGAAAAACCCGGTAATTCACTTTCAATTTATAATCTTGAAAAATTAACACTTGAAAAAGTGATAAACCTCGGCGAACTTCGCAGACCTCATGGCGTTGAATGGCTTGACAATGAAAAAGTTGTCGTAACAGTAGAAGCAAATAAATCAATAGCCATTGTTGATGTTAAAAATGAAAAGATTGTAAAGGAGATAAAAACCGAACAGGAAGTTTCCCATATGCTCGTAATTTCACCGGATAAATCGAAATGCTTTGTTGCTAATATTGGCTCTGGAAGTGTAAGTGTGATTGATTTAAACAAAGGGGAACTTATCAAAACTATACTAACTGGTAAGGGTAGTGAAGGAATTGATATCACACCGGATGGGAAGGAAGTTTGGGTTACGAACAGAGCCGAAGATAGCGTCGCTGTGATTGATGTAAAAACGCTTGATGTTAAAAAGAAGTTTAAAGTTGACGGTTTCCCAATCCGTGTTAAATTTTCAAAAGATGGAAAGTTTGCTGTAATCTCCTGCGCAAGGAGCGGAGAAATAGCAATCGTTGATGCAATAAGTAAAAATGTTTTGAGAAGAGTTAAAACAGCTGAAAAATCTGATGTCGAAAAAGCAGGGAGATTATTTGGTTCGGTTTTTGGAGATAGCCCGGTGCCAATAGGTATTGCTATTGATAAACAAAATTTCATTTATGTTGCTAATTCAAACGCGGATATTATCAGCGTAATTAAACTTGGAACAGGGGAAATGGTCAGAACCATAAAAACGGGCAAAGAGCCTGATGGGATCGCGGTCTGGTAATTTTTTATTTGGATTTAACTTTTTATTTAGTTATACTGCTTTTGCACTTATTCATTAATCCCAACTTGGGAACTTCCTCTTATTGGGGTAATGGATTGTGCGGTTAAAATATTTAAAAAATTAATTTTGTGGAGATTTACCATGAGTAGAGTTTCACTTGTCGTTTCTGTTTTAATTATTTTTGCTGCTTCGCTTTATTCTCAATCTGTGCGTGATGGCAAATGGTGGCAGGGGCTTGATAAAAATGCAAAAATTTACTTCGTCGCTGGATTCTGGAATGGGGTCACATGGGGTGATGATGTCTTAAAAGATGCGTTAGCCAATCTGCAAAAGAACGGCATTATAAATCAAAATGCCGCTGATGCTGTGTTTCAAAAATGGACTGGATATACGGATATTGGCTCAACAAAGGTTGGAGAAATTGTTGATAGAATTGATAATCTTTACAGCGATCCCCAAAATCAGGCAATTGTAATAAGTGATATGATGACTGTTGTTGTTCTCAATATTCAAGGTTTATCATTGTCAACCGATGTAATGCAGCAACTTCTTCAGAGTTACAGACAGAGAAGATAACCTATTTAATGTCAAATTTTAATGGCAATGGGCACGCATTTGAAAGTGTTGCAACCATAACGAACTCGCCAAATTCTGAAGCTTTTGCATACGCTTCTTGAAGTGCTTTGAAAACTTTTTCATCATCGCCATAAACAAGCGTGCTCATTGAACCAACATGAGTTTCAAGCCCATAGGATTTGAAAACATCTATAACTTTATCGATAGGTTCTATTATATCCATCTGTCTCAATGGATACAAACTTATTTGAAGTGCAACCGCCATTCACATTACTTTCTTTTGTTATCGAAAAATGCCCAGTAAATTCCAAACCCTATAAGAAAGCCATAAAGCATTGATAGATATGGATTTGCAGTAATTGGGCATGTGTTAGTTTTACAACCAATGAAGAAATAATAAAGATAACCTGCAACAGCACCAACGCCAGAAAAAATCAAAAATCTTAACCGTTTCATGCGGTCTATTTCTCTTTTTCTTCTTTTAAACCAAGAACCTCGTTTAATTCATCGATTATTTGCTCCATTTCACCTTCTTTCCCTTTTTCCTTTATCGCTTGCTCAAGCGTTCCCCATATCGGCTCACCACAAACAATACATTTTATTCCCTTTTTCATCAGAAATCCAACTGATTCAGGGAATTCAGTAACAAGATCCTCAATTGTTATATCTTTCGTGATTTTCTTCATTTTTCCACCTCAAAATATTTTTTCCATTCGATGATGCCTCCAGAGAGATTATAAACATGCTTAAACCCATTCTTGACAAGAATCTCGCTTGCCCTTTTGCTTCGGCTTCCACTTCTGCAATAGACGATTATATCATAGTTCTTATATTTTTTCAATTCATCCAATCGCTTCGCCATTTCTTGAACAGGTATGTTTATCGCTCCCTTAATATGCTCTTCAGAAAATTCCTCCACCGTTCGAACATCAAGAATAAGAACATTTCTATCCTTTTCTATCTTTCTCTTTGCTTCAACAGGACTTACATCAAGATAAATCTCTTGGTCATATTTTACACCTTGAACCGAACAGCCAAAGAAATAAACTAACGCAAAAAGAAAGATTAAAACTTTATTCTTTGTTTTCATTTTTTAACACCCACTATTTTATAATGCGATTGATTTACATCGGCATATTCAATTATTGATAAACCAACTTCCTCCAATACCGATATCAACTCATCTTGTGATATTCTTTCTTCATATGGTGGTCCCATCTCCTCATGCTGTTTTTTCCACTCAAGGATGACAATTCTACCGCTATCCTTCGTTATTCTCTTAATCTCATTTAAAAACATTTCGATGTTTTCGTTCTCATGTGTAACAAATGCAAGAAAGGTGAAATCACTAATTTTATCTTCAATTGGAAATTTATACTCACTTTTTGCAAGTATTGGAATCACATTCTCGGGCAAATCATTTAATTTAAGTTGGTTTATCATTTCCTCTTGAATATCAACTGCGTAGATTTTCCCTTTATCGCCGACAATTTTAGAAGCAGGGATGGTAAAATAACCATTACCACAACCAACATCAACCATTGTCATCCCTTCTTCTAATCCACACGATTTTAAAATTTCCTCGGGCGGTAAGATTTTTCGTCTTTCTTCGCTCAGTAGTCTGCTTGCGTGCTCTGGGTTAAATTTATGCACTTTAAATCAGCTTTCTTAATTTTTTAACAAATCCTCACTTAGTTTAATTTTAATGCTTACCGCACCTCTAAAATCGCCTGCTTGATAACCCACTGCTTTATCATCTGGATATTTCTCTTTTAAAAATTCTTTTATTTCCTTCTTCAAAAATTCATCTGACCCGTGACAATTTAAACACATAGGCTGAACTATCAACGGCTTAAAATATCTTAAATACCGCACTCCGTTCTCCTCAACCACTTCATAATACTCTTGGGGTAGTTCACCCTTCTTGTTAAGTTCATCAAGTTTCCTTAAAATTTTAAGTTCATAATCATCAGGTTTATCAAGCTTGTTCCTATATTTCTCACTTATCCTTCTAATATAAAAACCATGTTTTTCCTGATATGTCTTTATTATATCCTGCGCAATATTTGAACATGCTTTTATTGCACCAACATAACCACCTTTACCGAGCTCTTGAAACAAGACGGATTTAACCGAATCAACAAGTTTATTTGATGCGTCCCGCCCAAGCTCAAGCGCTTTTTGAATTTTTTCATCACTTTGAACTAAAACCAGAAAAACCAAAGTAAGTGCTAAAATCAACTTATTCATTTTTTACTTCCTCTGGTTTTGGTTGAACTATTTTATAAGTATAGTTTACTTGAGCACCCGACTTTTTAAGTATCGCTGACACAGAACAATACTTTGATTGTGAAAGTTCAATCGCATGTTCAACATCTCTGGGGTTTATCCCATCGCCATAGATTACATATTCAATATTGACCTTTGTATAAACTTTCGGATGTTCTTCAGCTCTATCCCCTGTAATTTTCATTTCGAACTTGTCAAATTTAACCCTTTTCTTCTTCAATATACTGACAACATCCATTCCCGTGCAACCACCAAGTGCGATAAGAACAAGTTCCATTGGCCTTGTCCCCGCATTGGTCCCGCCAACAGTTTCAGCACTATCCATAACTACCCAATGGTTAGAGTCTCCTCTACCAATAAAGGTCATTCCATCGACAAATTTAATTTCGACATTTGGCATTTTTCATTCTCCTGAATTTATTTTAAAATTTTTTATACGCAAGCAAAAAACCAAGCAAAGCAAAATACAAAGTACTTATCTTGGGATTACACAAAAGTGGACACACACCCCCTAACTTTGAAAAATACCGACCAATTAAAAATCCTGAAATTCCACCTATGATTGCCCCAATAATTCCAGAAATCATCATACAAAAACAAGTTTATTTTGCCCAAATATAATAATACCAGATGTTTTGATTTACTTCTTTCTCAACATATTCACACTTTTCACATCGCCAAACCTCGTTATCACCACAACACCTTCTGATAAATATCGTCTCGTTTCCGCACTTAGAGCATCTTCGCAGAAATTTATCTTCAAACCTTGGAAGAGTTAAATAAAATGATTTTACAACTTCATTTTTCATTTAAAAGCATGATTATATCTCTTTCAAAAACTTCCTTCGGGCGATAACCCACATATTTTGCTCTTATATTACCCTTCCTATCGATTACAAAAGTCGTTGGTATCCCACGAATTCCACCGTAATCCTGCGTCACTTTATAGTTACCAATTAAAATTGTGTAATTGATCCCGAATTCCTTCATAAATGGCAAGACATCCTTTACTCCACCCTCGTCAAGTGAAATACCAATTATTTCAACGCCTTTATCTTTATACTTCTTATAAAGCTCGATAAAGCCAGGTATTTCAGCTCTACAAGGTGGGCACCAAGTAGCCCAAAAATCAAGGATAATTATCTTACCTTTAAAATTTGATAGCTTAACCTTCCTACCATTGACATCTGGAAGTTCAAAATCAGGAGCTGGCTTTGAATCGGAAGGAACACTTGCTAAGGCGGTTCCAATTGTGGAATAGCTTTCTTCATCTGCTTTGATTTTATCTGCGTTCTTCGCAGTATAGCCAAGATAACCAATTGTGAAGATTAAAATTATAAATCCAATTATTGGAAGTAGCTCTGTTCTATTTTTCTGATTTTTTCTCTTCATTTTCCCTTTTTCAACTTGTTTTTTAAACATTTTGAATAACTCGCTCTATCTTCTCTCTAACCTCAAGTGCGATCTCTCTCAATTTCGGATTATCAATTATCTCCGCCATTACCATCGGATCAAATGCAGACACAGTAACTTTCCCATCTTTTTCATAAACTATAACATTACATGGAAGTATAAGCCCAAGTTCATACTCGGCTTGTAAAGCTTTATAGGCATAAGGGGGATTGCAAGCACCAAGTATTATGTATTTGTCAAAATCAACATCAAGTTTTTTCTTTAGCGTCTCTTTAACGTCTATGGTAGTTAAAACGCCAAAGCCTTCCTTTTTTAATTCCTCAGTAACTTTATTAACAGCCTCTTCATAAGTCAAGTTCACAGGTTTTGAAATCCCATATTTCATAAGAACCTCCTTAATATATTTTCAGATTTAACTCCAACGAAAAATTCTTTAATCTTGCCATTTTCGATCACTACGGTTGAAGGCGTCCCCATAACCCCAAGTTTTAAAGCAACATTTACATCTCTGCTCACATCAATCTTAAATATCTTTGCTTTGCCATTTCCAGAGTTGATAAGTTTATCAATTATTGGGGTTTGAACTTTGCAGGCGGAGCAGGTTGGGCTATAAAAGTAAAGTATAACTTTTTCACCTTTATCAATCGCTCTACCAATTTCCCCACCAATATCGGGAACTAAACGACCTTTCTTTAACTTCGCTCTTAACACAACGCTTAAGTTCATTAAAATAAAAAATAGAAGCACACCTACAAGAATATAAAATACAAACATGTTCCAAAGTTTTTATTTTACAAAGAAGCCCCGAAAAAATTCGGGGCTTTGAAAATCCCAACTCCCCGAGTTTTAAGACTCTTTACGAGTGGAAACCTTAAAAAGCGAATATGCTGGGCAATAACCGACAAGCCCAGTTATAAGCGGAAGAAGCCCGATTAATCCCCAATATTTTGAATTTCCTTCCATCCAAATCAAGAATGAAAGAAGAAAAAGACCAACGATTACACGCAAGACCCTATCCCATGTTGCTTCATTTACCTTCATTGGTTGGCTCCCTGAATTAATTTGTTAAAAAGTCAATATCTTCAGTCTTGCTTCTTCTCCTTCTTCTGCGAGCGGGTCTTTCAGGAACAAGCGCCCAAACACGAACATCGATATTTTCAATGTCCAAGTGAACTTCCGCCTCGCAGTATGGGCATATCTTTACGCTTTGCTTTTCAAGAAAGATTTGGTTTTTGCAATTAGGACAGTCCGTTATAACCATCCCAATTACCCTTGCCTTTTGCTTATTTACAGGTGTCGTAATCACAATACTATCTCCATTCTTAAGTTTTTAAATAAACCGATTCATAATTTAATAACAATCTGATAACAACCGAAGTTTCGGAAATGTTTCGCTAAAATTTATTGGTTAAAAATAAGCAATTTTTTATTGAAATTCAATCACCCTATGGCAATTGAGAGTAACCATTCCTCATTTTCCAAAGGTAATACTTCTCAAACCATACTTTAATCCAGTGTGACCAGGGGCCTGGGAAAAGTATATGATACTTTCTCGGTCTAAAGACCCTGCTCGCAATGAAAAGAACACCCATATTTCCAGCATCCATAACACAAAGTGGCGCTATATCTTCAAATTTAAGTTTTTTCGCATGGTTTGTCTCAAGAACCCTTGATGCAATATTGTCAGCAGCAACCCTTGCCATCACCTCGGACATATAACCAGTCTTGGGAACCCCAATTGGTATCGGCGTTGGTTCAGGATACTTTATAGCAACTGCAACACCAGCTGCGTAAATGTTATCGTAGTTCACATGTTTATATGTATCATCAACTGGTATAAATCCAGCTTCGTTTCCAATCCCAGAATTACGAATTGCTTTAACACCAAGGAATGGCGGAATTATCATAGCATATTTATACGGAAGAACTTCACCATTTGAGAGATAAATTTTGTCCTCTGTTATTTTCTCAATCGCTACATTTGTAATTCCACGAATGCCGAGCTTCTTGAAGAAAAATTCGGTCATCTTTTGAGAATTTCCAACTCCACCTATTCCAAAATTCCCAAGAAATGGCTCAGCCGTCACAAATGTGATGCTCACTTTATCCTTTATTCCAGCTTTCCTCGCTGCGTATTCAATGTTAAAAACATACTCATAAGCTGCACCAAAACAACTTGCTTTCTGTGTCGCTCCTATTACAATTGGTCCTGGATCCTTGATAAATTCATCCCATTTCTTACCAGCATGAAGCGCATGATCAACAGTGCAAATAGATGTCGTATAACCATTATGTGGACCAAGCCCTTCCACTTCTGAAAAATTTAAATCGGGACCTGTAGCGATCAAAAGAAAGTCATAATCGTATGTTCCAGCCGTCGTTTCAACTTGATTCTTTTCAGGAATAATTTTCGTTGCCTCAGCATGAATAAAATTAATACCACGATCCTCGAGCATTGGCTTAATCTCAAAAGAAATATCTTCGGGTTTCCTCCATCCAAACGGAACCCAAATTAGAGAAGGTATAAATACGAAATTTTTCGTCTTTGAGATGACCGTTATATCTGCTTTATCTTTAAGTTTTCTTTTTAAGTCGAGCGCCGCTGTAAGACCAGCGAATGAGCCACCGAGAATAAGTATTTTTGCCATATCAAGCTTCTTGTTTTATTTTCTTAAGTTGTCCGTTAAAATATAAACTTAATGCGTCAGATATTTTAATTTTCTTCGGAGCAATATAAATTACTTTTCCCTCCGAAAGCATCTTATCAATCATTGGTTTCCCAATATGAGATGTAATTATAATCTCGACATCCTTCAAAAGCTCAGCTATTATCTCCGCCCTTTTATGTCTTCCATGATCATGTATAGAATGCATGTGTTCATGAGTATTATGCATCTCAATATTATTTCTTAGATCTGTTTCATGAGTATCTGTGTCCAGAATCCAAAAGTAGCGAGCATGCCCAAAGGCTTCGGAGACATGCTCGCCGTCGTCTGTTGGGATTGAAATTTTCATAACCAAATCAAAAATTAATTTTCTAATCCTCAATTACTGCAAGTATGTCGCTTCTGGAAACAATCCTGTATTCTTTCCCATTCATTTCGATCTCCTCACCGCCATATTTTGCAAACAGAACCTTATCACCGACTTTAATCTTCGATTGTAAATCCTCATCGGTGCCAACAGCGATGACGATCCCTACCCTTGGTTTTTCTTTTGCTGTGTCTGGAATTATAATCCCAGAACTTGTCTTTGATTCAACCTCTTCAAGTGGTTCGATAAGAATTCTGTCATCAAGTGGTTTAATCTTCATTTTTTCTCCAATCTTATTTTTGTTTTTATTTTAAGTTTTATTTTAACCCAAGTAATTGATCAATTTTTGTCCTGTCAAATCCGACAACAGGACGATTATTTATCAAAATTACAGGTACGCCAGTTTGACCTGTGAGACGAATCAAATCTTTAACCGCACGCTGATCCTTTGTTACATCAACTTCAGTAAATTTCACCTTCTTTTGCATGAAGTATTGTTTTGCTGCTCTACACCATGGGCAGGTTGGAGTTGTAAAAATTATAACTTTTGGTTGTTTCTGCTCCATAAAAGCTAATTTCTCTTTATTTTCTTTTCAAGGTCATTTGCAGCAATCAAAATTGGATCCCATACAGGTGCAAACGGTGGTGCGTAGCTTAAATCAAGGTCAGAAATTTCATCAACACTCAATTTCGCATGAATTGCTGTCGCAAAAACATCAATTCTTTTAGCAACGCCATCTTTTCCAACCATTTCAGCCCCAAGCAAACGCCCAGTCTTTCTATCTGCAATAAGTTTAACCCTTATCTTGCTTCCACCAGGATAATAATGTGCTCTTGAACCATGCTCGATCAAAGTTGCAACATAATCAAACCCTTCAGATTTTGCTTGCTTTTCAGAGATTCCGGTTCTCGCCACCTCCAAATCAAAAACCTTAAACACCGCCGTCCCAACAATACCTTTAAAAACTGCATTCCCGCCAGCAGCATTTTCACCAGCGATTTTCCCCTGTTTGTTCGCTGTGGTTCCAAGGGGAATGTAAACTGGGCGATTTAAAACAAGATGATAAACTTCTGCACAATCGCCAGCGGAGTAAATTCCAGGTATATTTGTCTCCATCCTTTGATTTACCGCTATCGCCCCTGTCTTCCCAATTTCAATCCCAGCTTCCTTCGCAATTTCAGAGTTTGGTTTTATTCCAGCTCCAACCACAACAAGCTCAGCGTCAATCACCTGACCATTACTTAAAACTGATTTTTTAACATATCCATTCTCTCCAATAAATTCATTAACGGAGACAGACTTTAAAAGCTTTACACCGTTTCTTTGAAGTTCCTGCTCGACAATTTCATTTATCTCTTCATCCATTGTCCCAAGTATATTTGGCATTTGCTCAACAATTGTCACATCCATTCCAAGTGAAACAAGCGCTTCAGCCATTTCCATACCTATATATCCAGCTCCAACTATCAAAGCCTTTCGCGGAGAGTTTTCACTGATGAACTCCTTTATCTTGATTCCATCCTCAAGGAATCTAACTGTAAAGATACCCTTAAGCTCAATCCCTTTTATATTTGGCTTTACAGCCCTGGCACCAGTTGCAATCACAAGTTTATCATATCCGACTTCAAATTCTTTACCATTTTCAAGATTTTTAACAAGAATTGTTCTTTTCGCAGGAAATATCTTCAAAACCTCATGATGGACAAAAACATCAATGTTTCTTTTCTCTTTAAAAAATTTTGCATCATAAACAACCAAATTTTCTGGCGCTTTTATTATACCAGAGATAAAATATGGCAAACCACACGAACCATACGAAACAAACCCACTTTTTTCAAAAACAGTGATCTCCATATCAGGTCTTAACCTTCGAGCTCTGCTTGCTGCGCTCATCCCAGCAGCAACGCCACCAATTACAACGAGTCGTTCAGCCATAGTTTAACTTAATTTTGTTGTTTAAGTGCTTCTTTGGTTTTTCTCGCTGCTTCAACAACTTTATCGACATAATGTCTTTCGGGCAACGCACCTTCAAAGTAATAGACATCGTTCATCACAACTTTAGGAACACCCATTACCATATATTTCTCGGCAAGATCTGGGAATTCAATTGCCTCTATCATATCTGCAGTGATTAAATCATTTTCCATTGCAAGTTGATGTGCAAGATGTACTGCGCTTGGACAATATGGACATGTTGGCGTCACAAAAACTTGGATATGAACCGGAACATCAATTTCCTTTATTTTTTCAATGCTCCTTTGACTTAAGCCTGAAGCTCCACGGGAAACCATTTCAATGTCCGACAAAAGCGATGCAAATTCATAACCTGAAGGGATACCAAAATACCTTATCCCATAATCTTTGTTTTCACTTGCGATGACAGTTGCAGGAACTTTATCTATTTTGAATTCCCTTACCTTATCCTCGTCTGTGTAGAAGTTATAAATTTCCAACTGAATTTTATCAGAAAGTTCAGCGAGTTCTGTCAGAAGTTGCTTTGTTTCTCTACAATATTGACAATCAAGCTCACGAGTAAAATGAATTAATTTGACCTTATTAGCCAGATTTTCCTCAAATCTTTTCTTCAATTCTTCCCTGTCGTCAGCATCAAGAAACATAACTTGAATCCCTCCTTTTTATTTTTGTTTTTGAATTAAATTTAAAATTCTAACTGCAATTGGACTTACCACTGAATAATAAACCAACCTGCCCTTTCGAACACTCTTTATAATCCCGCTATGTCTCAAAATCGAAAGATGTTGCGAAACAAGTGACTGCGGAAGACCAACAGAATGCCACAGCTCGGAAACAGTTTTATCAGAGCCAATTAATTCACTAATTATTCTAAGGCGAACTGGATGCCCAAGAACTTTTAATGTTTCCGCCATTTGCGTATAATCAAACACTTTTTCCCTCATACCAACCCTCAGCTCTTCAATTTTTCCTTTTCAAGGATTTTGGCAATTTTTATAACGAGCGGATGAACAACTCTATACTTTATATTTAATCCATCCCTTTCCGCCTTCACAATGCCCTTTGCCCTCAGCAAAGCGAGATGTTGAGAAATTTTGGGTTGCGGTTCATCAAGGCAATTACCTATATCACCCACACATAAATCTTGTTCAATTATACCACATATGATTTTCAACCGAGTTGGGTGACCAAGAATTTTCAATATCTCCGCCTCTTCGGCAAAGTCCAAATCTTTCAACTTCTTCAAATCCATATCGCTATATTCAAATATTTTTATATTGCGATATAAATATAATAAAAATTTCTCTATTTGTCAAGTGACAGTTTGTTAGACAAACCAAAAAAGATCTTCAAAAATTCAAGTCTTTAAATAACTTTTGCAATGAAAAGCTCCACTCTACTGAAAAATTGTCAGATTCAAAAGTGGGCAGGCTAAATTTGATTCCAAATGTATGTGTTATTATCTTTAATCAAAGAACAAAGCAGATTTTAAAATGAAAGTTGCCCTTTTTATTCCCTGTTACATTGATCAATTTTACCCCGAAGTTGGAGTTGCGACTGTAAAGATTTTAAAAAAGCTTGGGATAAAGTTTGATTACCCGATTGAACAAACCTGCTGTGGGCAACCCGCATTTAACACTGGATATTGGAAAGAAGCGGAGATTTTGGCAAGAAAGTTTATCAAAACCTTTTCTGATTTTGATTACATCATTTCCCCATCAGGTTCGTGCATCAGTATGGTTAAAATTTTTTATCCCGAAATCATTAGTGATGAAGAATCGCTAAACATAGCGAAAAAATCTTTTGAATTGACCGAATTTCTTGTGAAAGTTATGAACATCGACTCAACTGGCGCTGAATTCAACCATACGGTAACATATCATGACTCGTGTCATGCTTTAAGAGAACTCGGGGTTAAAACGGAGCCCCGGATCCTTCTAAAGAATGTTAAAAAATTAAAACTAATCGAGATGGAAAATTCGGAAGATTGTTGCGGTTTCGGTGGAACTTTTTCGGTTAAATTTCCAGAGATATCATCCGATATGGCAAGGTATAAGGTTAATTACATTTTAAATTCAGGTGCTGAGTTTGTAACCTCTACAGACCAAAGCTGTCTTATGCAAATCGATGGTTATGCGAGAAAGAATAGGCTTAACATTAAAACAATTCACATAGCACAAATTCTATCTAACTTCTAACAAAGATTAAAATCACGGATGAACTATACACCATTAAAATTTAAAGAGAATGCGCTAAAAGCCCTTAGGAATACAAATTTAAGAAAGAACTTAACTCGTGCAATCTCCCACACGCTTTCAAAAAGGGTTGAAGTAGTTTCAGAACTTCCCAACTGGGAAGATTTAAGACAAAGGGCTCATGATATAAAAAAACACACCATCGAAAACCTCTCCCATTACCTTGAACTATTTGAAAAAAGGGCGACGGAAAATGGAATTAAAGTTTTACGAGCGAAAGATGCGTCCGAAGCAAAAAACTATGTGCTTCAAATAGCCCGAAAAATAAACGCAAAATTATGCGTTAAGTCCAAATCGATGGTAACGGAGGAAATTGGATTAAGGGAGTTTCTTGAGGAAAATGGAATCGAGACGGTTGAAACCGACCTTGGGGAATTCATCGTTCAACTTGCTGGCGAGATGCCATCGCACATCACAGCTCCAGCAATGCACAAATCAAGGGATGAAATCGGAAAGCTCTTTTCTGAAAAACTTGGAGTCGAATATACAAATGAGCCCGAAAAACTAACAAGCATCGCCAGAGAATTTTTGCGACATAAGTTTTTAAACGCTGACCTCGGCATATCTGGAGCTAACTTCCTTATAGCTGAGACAGGTTCCGTCGTAATAGTTGAAAACGAAGGAAATGCAGGCTTAAGCACAACTCTCCCCAAAATTCATATCGTCATTACAGGAATAGAAAAAGTAATTCCACGACTTGCCGACTTAACAGTTTTCTTCAAAATTTTGGGCAGAAGCGCAACAGCTCAAAGGTTTACAAGTTACGTTTCAATTATAAATGCACCCAAAAAGAGTAAACCAGATTCACCCGAGGAAATTTATGTCATTTTACTTGACAACGGTAGAACCAACCTGTTGAAGTCGGAGAAGTTAAAACAAGCGCTTTACTGCATCAAATGTGGTGCTTGCATGCTCGCTTGCCCTATTTACCAAAGAGTTGGGGGACATGCCTACGGCTCGATTTATCTAGGACCGATTGGTTCTGTATTAACCCCAGCACAATTTGGACTTGATAAAGCGACGCCTTTACCGTTTGCATCTTCCTTATGCGGAAAATGTTATGAAATTTGCCCAGTTAAAATTGAGATTCCCCATCTTTTGGTTTGGCTGAGGTCTCAAGCTGTTAATTCTGGTTTTACATCTCGGTTTGAGAAGTTAATTTTTAAGCTGTGGCTGATCGGGATGAAAAATCATAAACTTTACAAGTTTGGTTCCAAATTTTTAAGATACTTTTATAAGTTGGGCATAAAACCAAAATTTAAAAAATGGTCAAGCGAACGAGCTTTTCCTGAACTTGCAGAAAAATCTTTTAAAGAGATATGGGAAAAATTAAAAGAAACTGAAGCATAAAGAACAAATGAAAGTTGTTGGCGAAACTGATCTTATAGAAAGGTTCAAATTTGAATTTGAAAGGGTTGGCGGAATTTTTATTGAAACAACTTCCCAGGGAATTTTTAACAACATCTCGTCTATCATCACCACTGAAAACATAGCTCGAGTCTTCATTGAAAAATTTGAAAATGAAATTGACGACATTTTAAAAAACTTGTCCGTCACTCAGATAATCACGCAACCGCACTCAATAGAACAACTTGCACAGATAGATGCGTCAATTACAGGATGTGACTTTTTGGTTGCAGAAACAGGGACTATAGTTTTCATTCACAAAGAAAACAGGTTCAAATCGAGTATACTACTTCCACGAATTCACATAATAATTGCAGATAGAGGAAAAATTTGCTCAACATTTGAGGAACTTTTCGCAAAAACGGCAGGAAAATTCGATTCAATTTTTATGGTAACTGGACCAAGCAGAACAGCTGATATTGAAAAGGTAATTGTCCCTGGCGTTCACGGTCCACAAAAGGTTTACCTGCTACTTATTTAAACAGTGCTCTCATCCCTCTCAAAAACTCGGGCAGGGTGTATTTGGGGAATCTCGGCCAAGTTATTATGACTACAATTACAATCCAAACAATAAGCAACATTCCATATGTGGGCGCATGTTTTAACGCAACCAAAATCATCATCCCATACGGAGGTGCTTGAAAAGCCCACGCCAAATATTCGGACTTAAAATACCACAAAAGAAATGCGCCAAGAAAGATATATCCAAAACCAATAAACGGGTTAATTAAATTTGAGAAAATCAGAAAAAGCCAACACCCAAGCGAAACTGTAACATCTGCCGTCAAATCATGTCTCCCTACCCAAGTTTGAACTTTTCTTGGATCAAGTCGTGAAATTGGCCCATCCAATAAATCCGTCACCCATGCGATCCACAAAAAAAACTGAAGCCAGTGGGACGCCATTATTCGGTTCAAAGGTTGAGAATCTTACGATGTAAAGACCGATTAAAAATCTAAGCGTTGTTAAGATATCAGCTACAAGTTTTAGACCAAGTGTAATTTTCATTTTAATGTTAATGTTCTATTTTAGCGAAGTTAAAGTAAAAATTTTTCAAAAATTACTCCGATTATAAGCAAACTTGAAAAGTAAAGTTGAAGTTTAGCAGTCAACAAATCAAGGAATGTGAAATTTACAAGCGCTTGATTGAACGAAACTTTAATATTTTTCACTGCGACGGGCAATGTTAAAAACGAAAGTATTGCAAGGGCAGGCAAGAACTTTTCAAAAATGAAATAAACCACCAACAAATACGCAAACGAAACAAGAACAGCATAATAATAACTTGAAGCCTTGACACCTATAACACCGGCGAAAGTTTTATATCCAGCTTCAGTATCTTCCTTGATATCCCTAAAATTATTCCCGTGTAAAATTGCCGTCGTCAAAAGTCCGATCGGAATTGAAAGGATAACAGGAATTAATGAGATTTCCCTTGTTTGAATGTAGTAAACCCCAAGCGTCATAATAGGTCCGAATGCAAGAAAAACCGCGAGGTCGCCCAACGCTCTATATTTAAATCCAACTGGTGGAGCAGTGTAAAAAAGCCCAAGAATTAAACCTGGGATTATAAAATACAAAACTTTATAATCAACAGCGAACACAAAGTAAAAGCCTACCCCGAGAGATATCAAAAGCAAACTTAAACCAAGAAATAAATGATGCTTCGGTTTCATCAAACCATCCACAAGGACACGACTCGAGCCAAGAACTCGCCATGTATCAGCACCGCGAATATAATCAAAGTAATCGCTTAAAACATTTACAGCGGAATGCGCAATTAAAAGACCAAATAATACAAGAAGAAACATCGGAATTGAAACATGTGGAGCTATAAAAGTTCCAAGCAAAACAGGCGCAATTGTAGCTGGAAATGCAAACGGTCTTATCGCTCTAAAAGCAACTTTTAAGAAGTTATATCTCGTTTTTAATTCTGTTTGAAAAAGCCTTAAAACCTCATCTGTTACTTCAATCTCAGCTCTTGGCTTCCATTCCTCGGTGAAATCGGAGATGTAAAGTTTCGTCGGCCTTATTCTAAAAACCGTAACCCCAGGGATTTTCTTCGCGTATACGACAAGCTCAATCGCTTTTCTAAAAATTATACTTCGTTCAGGTACATCAGCTATATCCCCGAGCATTTCAGCGATTCCCTCGCCTTGGATAAATCTATCCGGAACGCCATGTTCAATCACAAAAAAGACATGGGGATTTTCAATGATATTGAAATAATTTTTCCCTTTTTCAAGTGCAACATAAATATATCCATCTTCTTCACCGAAATAAACCTTTCCAGCCCAAACCTTACCATCTTTACCACGACTTACAAGAGTAAGAGTTTTATTTTCTTCAAATACCTTCTTTGCCGTCTCAAGATACTTTTTATAATCACCCAGCATGTTAGTTTACGCTTTGTTTTAAAAGTTCAGTTGGAAACTAATTTAATTTAGCCACGACTTAAAAATAAAACAACTAAAAACCAAAGTTGTTTTTATGCTTGGCAACTCTTTAAATTTTTAACAAAAAACACAAGGAGTATGCCCTTATTCATTGAAAGAGGGAAATGGCTTGGAAAAGACAAAGAAGAAATTGAAAAAGAATGGCAAGAGCGTGGCTTTACAACTGATATCTGGGTTGACCCACCTGGACAAAGATGGGAAAACTTTGTGCACGATACCGATGAACTTGTAACACCTTTAAATGTTACACTCGAAATTGAGTGCGATGGAGAAGTAGCAGAACTAAACCCTGGAGATGAATGGTTTATCCCGCGAGGTGCAATTCACTCCGTCAGAAATAAAAGTAATGAAATAGCATACTGGCTTTACGGATATAACATATCAAAAACAAAAGCATAACAAAAAATGGAATACAGACAATTTGGGCAAACCGAAATTCAAATCCCTGTTATAACTTTCGGCGGATGGGCAATTGGTGGATGGTATTGGGGTGGAACAGATGAAGAACTCGCAATCAAGGCAATTAACAAAGCAATCGACCTTGGGATGAACTGCATTGATACCGCTCCAGTTTATGGATTTGGATTAGGCGAAGAAATTGTCGGAAAAGCGATCAAGGGCAGGCGAAATGATGTCATCATAGCAACAAAATGTGGTTTGAGGTGGGATAAAGACGAAGGTGAATTTTTCTTTGATACTTACTTTAATGGAAAGAGATACTATGTTTACAAAAACGCACGAAAAAACTCGATAATTGAAGAATGTGAGAGAAGTTTAAAACGACTTAACACAGATTACATTGACATTTACCAAATTCACTGGCCCGATAAAACAACGCCGATCGATGAATCGCTTGAAGCTTTGGTTCGACTTCAGGAACAGGGTAAAATAAGAGCATTTGGTGTGAGCAATTTTGACTTAAATCTTTTAAAGGAAACTTTTAAATATGCACGCGTTGAAAGCGATCAGGTGAAATATAGTTTAGTAGATCGCGCTATAGTAAATGAGATCGCTTCATTTTGCATTGAAAATAAAATTTCAATCCTGGCATATAGCCCACTTGAGCAAGGTCTCTTAACGGGCAAAATCACGATGGAAACCGAATTCAAAAGTGGAGATTTAAGAAAGAAACAATTCTGGTTCCAACCCGAAAACAGAAAGAAAGTTCTCGACGCGCTTGAAAAGATAAAGCCGATCGCGAAGGAAAGAAACGCAACCCTCGCTCAAATTGTCATCAACTGGACATTTTCACAACCCGGCATAACAACCGCAATTGTAGGTGCAAGAAATCCAGAACAAGTTGAGGAAAATGCTGGGGCAGTGAACTTTAAACTCACCGAAGAAGAAATTCAAAAAATAACCGAAGCCTTCACATGGGAATAACCGCTCGCTTTAACACAAAACTTATTTTTGTTGTTTTTATCATTTTAAACTTTTCCCTTGCACAGAGGTCCGACTATTTTCAGCAAAGGGTTGATTATACGATGGATGTTTCCCTTGATCCGAAAACACATAAACTCACTGGAAAACAAACGGCAATTTACTATAACAACTCGCCAGATACGCTTCGCGAGATTTACTATCATCTCTATTTAAATGCTTTTAAACCTGGCAGTTCGATGCAAATTCGCGGTGATGTCATCAGAAATGGACTTGGTGAAAGGATTAGAGCGATGAAACCTGATGAATATGGTTGGACAAATGTTAAGTTTTTAAAGGCCGATGATGAGGACATTGATTTTGAAATTTTTGATACCATTTTAAGAGCAAAGCTTAAAAAACCACTTGCCCCAGGTCATTTTGTAAAACTTGAAATGGAATTCGAATCCCAAATTCCAAAACAAACGCGAAGAAATGGAAGGAATAATCGAGAAGGAATTGATTACAGCATGGCTCAATGGTATCCTAAAATTTGTGAATATGACTTTGAGGGGTGGCATGCGGACCAATACATTGAACGAGAATTTTATGGGGTATGGGGAAACTTTGATGTAAAGATAACCTTGCCATCGGATTATCTTGTTGGAGCAACGGGGGTAATTCAAAACCCAAATGAAGTCATGTGCGGATATGAACTCGGTCCAGTTGATACGGTGATATTTCCCCAACAGTGGAAAAAAGAGTTAAAAACACAACTAAAAACCTGGCACTTCAAGGCTGAAAATGTCCACGATTTCGCATGGGTTGCAGATAGAGATTACATCCACGAGATAACATGGATGACGCTTGACAATGATACCGTAATAATTCATCTCCTTTACCAACCCGATGTTTATATGTTGTGGCGGGAGACGGGAAAATTTACAAAAGAGATAATAAAACTTTACAGCGAATGGTTTTATAAATATCCCTATAAAAGTTTCACAGTTGCGCAAGCAGGGGATGGTGGGATGGAATATCCAATGCTTATAATGATAACTGGATACCGCGGAAGAACAAGCATGATCGGAATTCTCGCACATGAGATCGGGCATAATTGGTTCTATGGTTTAATTGGAAACAATGAATCAAAAGAGGCCTGGATAGATGAAGGCGGAGCAAGTTTTGTAACTCCAAGGGTCTTTAGAAAATTATTGGGCGAGAAATGGAGAAATGATTCTTCTTTGTTCGATAGACTGTTAAGGCCTGAATTTGACATCTTCGGCGGTTATAAAAACTACATAAGATTTTCACAATTTGGTTATGAGGAACCAACCCTCCTACACTCAGATTTCTTCCGTGAGTCGGTCGCTTACACAAATGCTGTTTACGGTAAGGGCGCATCCGTTTTTGAAATGCTTGAATATGTCGTTGGAGACAGCGTGTTTGATCTTATTATGAAGGAATTTTTCAAAGAATGGAGCTTCAAGCACCCGACAACAAAAGATTTTGAAAGGGTTGCCGAAAGAGTAAGTGGAATGGAACTTGATTGGTTTTTCGATCAATGGCTTAAAACTACAAGAAAATGTGATTATGGAATTGAAAGCTTTTCTGGTAAATGGATATCTGAAAATGGCTTAAGAAAATACAGCATCAAAGTTAAATTGCGCAATCATGGGCAAATTGTTATGCCGATTGACTTTTACATTTATTTTGAAGATGGTACATATCAAAAAGTCATAATACCGCTTGACCTTCAACTTAAACCAAAGAAAGAAGCTAATGCGATAATACTTCCCCACTGGTTTTGGGTTAACCCAGTTTATGAGTTTGAGCTTTCATTTGACAAAAAGGTGAAGATGGTTGAAATTGATAGCAGATTAAAATTAAGGGATGTTAACAGGTTAAACAACAGAACAGGCGTTTTCAATAAGGTTCAGATAAAACTACTTGAACAAACGCAACTAAACCCGCCACTTGAAAGATATTGGTTTAGCGTAAGACCATCAATTTGGTTTGCACAAAGAGATGGAGCAAGACCTGGAATCTTTACAAACGGAGCTTATCTTTTTGATTATAACGAAACAAAATTTGGATTGTGGCTTAACACAAGGACAAAAAATTTTGATTATTTTATAAACTATCGCAACAATACCTTCCCCATACTTGAAAGATTAAGCGGTTTTCAAGTTGAAATTTTTAAACTTCATGGTTTGAGAAGACTTTATTTTGAAATCTTCAAAGACATAAGACCACTTTATTTGACAGTTCCACCGTTTTACAATATTTCGCTATTTTTTGAACACACTATGCTTGTTGAAAATAAAATTCCTTTTGTAAATCTAAAATGGGATGCTGGGAAGTTCAATACGCTTGGTTTCACGGCGGGAATAACTCACATAATTGGTAACACAACTTTATATGGAACTTTTTCCCTAAAAACGACATCATCAAATAGCACTAAAAATTTCA
>NZ_CZVS01000029.1:0-24340 GCF_001535985.1 Candidatus Kryptonium thompsonii
TTTTTGCTCTTTTTAACTCTTCAGCGTCAGGGTAATCTTGCACAATGAATACAACATTGTCAAGTTTTTGTTTTATCTCGTCCGGGAGATTTTCAATTGTTTCTTCGATTATTTTTTCGAATTCCTCAGGAGTCATAGTTTAAATATCCTTGGCAGATAAGTTTTGCGCTTCCCTCAAGGTAGATAAATTTAGGTTTTTGGGCGTCCCATCCGACTGTTAAAATTTCACCGCTTGAAGTTTTCACCTTGACGGGAATTTTTATATTTCTTTTTTCTACTGAGGCGATGACGCTCGCCACGGAGCCAGTTCCGCAGGCGAGCGTTTCTCCTTCAACACCGCGCTCATATGTTCTCATTCTGATCGTGTCTTCTGCGATAATTGAAACGAAGTTTACATTTGTTCCATGCTTGAATCGGGGATGGAAGCGCAGTTTCTTGCCGAGGTTATTTATATTGATCTTTTCAATGTTTTTTATTCCGTTTTCATCTGTGAAAACTACAAGATGTGGTGCGCCTGAGTCAACGAAATGAGCCTTGAAAAATTTTTTATCAAGTTTGAGTTTTAAATTAAATTCTCTTTTGCGAGGGTTTGGCAAGTACAATTTAACTTTTTCATCGTCAATTATCTCGGCGAAGTATAATTTTTTGTTCGCTTCAAATTTCATTTTTTCTTTCGCTATGCCTAACATATATGCAAGTTTTGCGACGCATCTTCCGCCGTTTCCGCACATTCCGCCAAAGCTTCCGTCGGAGTTGTAGTAAACCATTTTGAAGTCGGCGGTTTCACTTTTTTCAATTAGAATTATACCATCTGCGCCCACACCAAAGTGTCTATCGCAAACCCACCTGGCAAGTTCAACTGGATTTTTTATTTTTCCATCGCGATTGTCAAACATTATGAAGTCGTTTCCCGCGCCGGTCATTTTGAAGAACTCGATTCTCATTCAAAAATTGGCAATTTGTTTTGTTGCTTGTGAATTGAATTTAAAAAATCCCCAAAATTTTCACAATTTTGAACTTTACTTAAAAAAGCGTTATATTTTTCAAGCGAAATTAAGTTCTTTTGGGCACGTGGCGGAATTGGTAGACGCGCTGGACTTAGGATCCAGTGGGTAACCCCCGTGGGGGTTCGAATCCCCCCGTGCCCACTGAAAATTTATTAAAAATAAATAGAGAGCAACACTGGTGGAACTCAATATCAACAAACTGAGCCAAACCGAACAAGAGGCAGAGATAAAACTAACTTGGGATGAACTTGCACCTTACTTTGAGGAGGCGTACAAGAAATTTCAGGCTGAGGCTGAGATCAAAGGCTTCAGGAAAGGGAAGGCACCGCTTGAATTAATAAAAAGACAATTCGGGGAACAAATTGAATACGATGCGCTTGATGATATTGTAAATGATGTTTATCAGAATCTCGTTAGGGATAAAAAAATTGAGGTGATTGGAACACCTGAACTTGTTGATGTTGATTATAAACGAGGTGAGTCGTTGACATTTAAAATAAAATATGAGATTTTACCTGAGGTTGAAATTTCAAACTATAGCAATTTGCAAGTTGAGAAGATAGTTCATACTGTCGATGATAAAGAGGTTGAAGATGAAATTAGACGGTTGCTAATTGCAAATGCGACCTATGAGGAAGCAAATGAGGTGCAGGGTGAACTTTATCGAGTGACGGTTGACCTTCAAGGGGTTGATCAGAATAATTTACCGGTGCTTGGGAGGAGAAGTGAGGATGTCGTAATTGATCTTGACGATGAATCGGTTGTTGAAAGTTTAAGGCAGAGGCTTTTAAAAGCGAGGAAAGATGATGAGTTTATAATCGAGCTCACAGTTGACAATAAACCTGAAAAGGTGAGAGTTAATGTTAAAAAGATAGAAAAGAAAATTTTGCCGGATTTGAATGATGAGTTTGCTTCAAAAATTACAGGTGGCAAGGTTAACACTGTTGAAGGGTTGAGGAATTATCTTAAAGAGGAGCTTCAGAAATGGTGGAATGAGTATAGCGAGATCAGGTTTTATGATTCAATAGTTTCTGAGCTTGTCAGGACGAATGATTTCACCGTCCCGGAAAGTTTGATTGAGGATTTCATTCAGAGTATGCTCGATGAGGAAAGGAGCAAATATCCGGATGGTAAATTACCACAAAATTTTGATGAGCAATTTTTCAGACAGAAAAAAAGAGCAGATGCTATTTTTAACGCCAAATGGTATATTATAAAAAACAGGATCGCACAAGTTGAGGGAATCAATGTGACGGATGAGGATTTTGAAAAGCTGGCTGAGGAAGATTCAGCCGAGATTGGAATTGAAAAGGACAAACTCATTTCGTTTTATAAAAGGTCGGAGCATATAAAAGAGAAGATATTGAATAGAAAAGTTTTGCAATTTTTGAAAGATAAAGTCAAGGTTGTTGAAAAATTTGTTTAATGTTTAATTTAAACGGAGATGTAAAAACAAAATTGATTGACCGGTTATGAGCACCAAGATTTATGATCAACTTGTTCCAATTGTTGTTGAGCAGACAAGCAGGGGTGAGAGAGCGTATGATATTTTCTCACGACTTTTAAAGGAAAGAATTGTTTTCATAGGGACACCTATCGACGATACAGTTGCAAGTTTGGTGATCGCCCAGTTGCTTTTCCTTGAGTCGGAGGATCCGGATAAGGATATTTACCTTTACATAAATAGTCCGGGTGGCGTAATTTCAGCGGGGCTTGCGATTTATGATACGATGCAGTATATAAAACCAGATGTTGCAACGATTTGCATTGGTATGGCTGCGAGCATGGCTGCTGTTATACTTGCTGGCGGTGCAAAAGGTAAAAGAACTGCTCTTCCAAATTCAAGAATTATGATCCATCAGCCATGGGGTGGAGTTCAAGGAACAGCTGCGGATATAAGAATCCAAGCAGAGGAAATTTTGAGGATGAAAAAAAAGATAAATGAGATACTGGCAAAGCACACCGGAAGACCGATTGAACAAATAGAAAAAGATACAGATCGTGATTACTACATGTCTGCTGAGGAGGCGAAGGAATATGGTATAATTGATCAGATACTTGTGAAAAGGGAAATCCCATCAACAAAAAAGAGGTAAAGGTAGATGCCAGAAAAACCGGAGTTTAGGGTAAAGCCATCTTGTTCATTTTGCGGTAGAAGTGTTGACGAGGTTGGAAATATGATCGCTGGACCAGATGTTTACATTTGTGATATTTGTGTGAGTGAGTCGGTTGATATTTTAAGAAACAATATGTCCGCTTACTCATCTCGTAGTAGAAGTAGCAAGATACCGCTTACACCGGTTGCCATAAAGAAGGCTCTTGATGAATATGTGGTTGGACAGGAAAGGGCGAAGAAAATTTTATCCGTTGCGGTTTATAATCATTACAAAAGGATTGAAAATAATCTCGAGTCAAACGACCATGTGAAAAATTTGATTGATAATGTTGAGATAGAAAAAAGCAACATACTTTTGATAGGTCCAACTGGCACTGGTAAAACGCTCCTTGCTCAAACGCTCGCAAAAATTCTTGATGTTCCATTTGCAATTGCTGATGCTACAACTCTTACAGAAGCTGGTTATGTTGGCGATGATGTTGAAACTATACTCCTTTATCTTTTGCAAAATGCGAATTATGATGTTGCAAGGGCTGAGCGTGGTATAGTTTACATTGATGAGATAGATAAAATTGCAAGGAAAACAAGCAGTCCTTCGATAACTCGTGATGTTTCAGGTGAAGGTGTTCAACAGGCGCTTTTAAAAATTCTCGAGGGCACAATCGCTGGTGTTCCACCCAAAGGAGGGCGGAAACATCCTGAGCAAAGTTTGATCTACATCAACACAAAGAATATACTTTTCATCTGTGGAGGAGCTTTTGAAGGACTTGAAAAAATCATCGCAAATAGAGTAAATAGAAATTCAATTGGTTTTACAGCCGAAATCCGAGGTGATAAGAATGAAATGATAGATGAACTTTTACCGTTGGTTGAACCAGAAGATCTTTTAAAATTCGGATTTATCCCTGAATTTATAGGTCGTCTTCCTGTGATAGCAACGCTTCATTCGCTATCTAAGGATGCTTTGATAAAAATTTTAACTGAGCCGAAAAATGCAATTGTAAAGCAATATAAGAAATTGTTTGAGTATGACGGGGTTGAGCTTGAATTTGAACCCGATGCGCTTGAAGCTGTCGCTGAACTTGCACTAAAGCGTGGCACTGGGGCTCGTGGTTTGAGAGCGATAATTGAAGAAATTATGCTTGATATAATGTTTGAGTTACCTTCTAAACTTAAAGAACAGCCGATTTCAAAGTGTATAATTACAAAAGAGACAATTTATGAAAGGGCTGAACCTATTTTTGTTTATAACGAGCAGAGACTTTCAGCGTAGCTTTATAAATCAAAAAAGCACCTGTTCATGTTTTAACAGAGTTTAAAAATTCAAATCCCGACCAAAAGTCGGGATTTTTTTATTTAAAAATAAAAGTGCGGTGAAAAAATGACGCCAAATTCAATCGCAGTTGAGGAAAAAGTTAAACCACTCCACATCAAGCACATAATGGAACAAATCGGATTAACCGACGATGATTTTGAGTATTATGGGAAATTTACAGGGAAGATTCGACTTGAAGTAATGGAAAAACTGAAGGATAAGCCTGATGGTAAGTTGATAATTGTTACTGCGATAACTCCAACCCCTTCGGGCGAGGGTAAAACCTTAACATCAATCGGTTTAAGTCAGGCTTTAAACAAAATTGGTAAAAAATCAATCGTTACCCTACGTGAGCCGTCGCTTGGACCTATTTTTGGAATTAAAGGTGGAGCTACAGGTGGTGGAAAGTCACAAGTTATCCCATCGGAACTTATTAACCTTCATTTCAATGGCGATATCCATGCGGTTGCCTCAGCTCATAATCTACTTGCAGCTTTAATCGATGCTCACATTCACCATGGAAACGAGTTGAGGATTGATGTCAACAACATCACTTGGGAAAGGACAATTGATATGAATGATAGGGCTTTGCGTCATATTGTGATAGGTCTCGGTGGCAAAGTAAACGGCGTCCCACGGGAATCCGGATTTGTGATCACCGCTGCATCCGAGACTATGGCAATTCTATGTATGGCAAGTTCAAGGATGGACTTAAAACGAAGACTGTGTGAGATTGTAATTGGCTATGATCTTGATGGAAAACCTGTGAGAGCGAGGGATTTAAAAGCATGCGGAGCAATGATGGTTTTACTTAACGAAGCGATAATGCCAAACCTTGTGCAGACTACAGAACATACTCCAGCAATCATTCATGGTGGACCGTTTGCAAATATAGCTCATGGGACCAACAGTGTTATAGCAGATAAAATCGCACTTAAACTTGCTGATTATGTTGTCGTTGAAACTGGGTTTGGTTCTGATCTTGGAGCTGAGAAATTTTTTGACATAGTTTCTCAAATTCACCGCCTTAAGCCGGACGCTGCGGTCATAGTTGTTTCGGCTAAAGCGATAAGATATCATGGTGGGATAAAATCCAAAGACGATTTCACAGTTGAGAAGTTTAAAAAGGGACTCGAAAATCTTGAGTTCCACGTAAAAAATGTCCGCAAGTTTGGTGTTCCTGCTGTTGTTTCAATAAATAAGTTTGAAACGGATTTGGAAGTTGAGATTGATTTGATCAAAGAAAAATGCGCTGAGCTTGGGGTTGAGTGTTCCGTTACAGAGTTCTTTACAAAAGGTGGAGAAGGTGGTATTGAATTAGCTGAAAAGATTGTCAAAATAACTGAAACAACTCCTTCTGATTTTAAGCCCCTTTATAGGTTATCCGTTCCGTTAATTGAGAAAATAAAGCTTATCGCAACTGAAATTTATGGTGCTGATGATGTTTATATTGAAAGGAAAGCGATGAGGAAGCTTGAGAAATACATAGAGCATGGGTATGATCATCTTCCGGTTTGTATTGCGAAGACACCAAACTCAATAAGTGATAATCCGAAGCTTGTCGGTGTTCCAAAAGGATGGACTTTAACGGTAACCGATGCTCGTTTGTTTGCAGGGGCTGGTTTTGTCGTTGCAATTTGCGGTGATATAATGCTTATGCCGGGGCTTTCAAAAAATCCGGCTGCATTTAACATGGATGTTGATGAATATGGGAACATAATTGGGTTGTTTTAAAATTAAACGGGGGCGAAATCTCGCCCCCTGTGAGTTTTATATTTAAAAACTAAATAGGATTTGAAAGATGCAAAAATATATTGACTTGAGAAGTGACACTGTTACGAAACCATCACCGGAGATGAGAAAGTTTATGATGGAAGCAGAGGTTGGGGATGATGTCTTTGGTGAGGACCCAACTGTTAATAAACTTCAAGAAATGGTTGCTGAACTACTTGGGAAGGAATCCGCTCTTTTTGTGCCAAGCGGTGTTATGGGGAATCAAACCGCGATAAAAGCTCACACCGAACCCGGCGATGAGGTGATCGTTGAAGCCGAATCACATATAATGAATTATGAGACAGCAGCTCCATCGATGCTTTCGGGGGTTCAACTTTACCCAATTCAAGGTAAATATGGTGTTATAACTGTTGACCAAATAAAGAAGGCTGTGAGACCAAAAGCATATTATATGCCAAGGACACGGCTTATTTGCCTTGAAAATACGCACAATCGTGCTGGCGGAACGATTTATCCTATTGATGAGATAAAGAAAATTCGGGAGTTTGCGCTTGAAAATGGAATTAAAATGCATCTTGACGGTGCTCGCTTATGGAATGCCTGCGTTGCAACTGGTATAAGTCCGAAGGAATATGCACAGTATTTTGATTCTGTGCTTGTTTGCCTTTCCAAAGGTCTTGGTGCGCCAGTTGGCTCCGTCGTTGCTGGCGATAGGGAGTTTATTGAAAAGGTCAGGAGATATAGAAAAATTTTTGGCGGTGGGATGAGACAGGTTGGAATTTTAGCGGCAGCTGGGATTTATGCAATTGAACATAACATTGATAGATTGAAAGAAGATCATCAAAAGGCGAGATTTTTCGCTGAGGAAATTTCAAAGTTAAAAGTTTTTGATATAAATCTGGAAACTGTTCAGACTAATATCGTCATAATAGGCGTTGAAAAGACAGGCAAGACACCCGATGAAATTTTAAAAATGCTCAAAGATAACGGCGTTCTGTTAAGTTCAGGAAGTTATATGAAAATTCGTGCGGTCACTCATCTTGATGTCTCAATGGAAGATATAAAGCAAGCGGTTGAAATTTTCTATAAACTATTTGGTTGATTTGCCCAGAATTTATTTTAGCAGGATAAGTTTTTTGGAAGCTGTATATACTTCGGGCATTTGCTCAGATTTTATCACGGTTTTAATAAAGTAGATGCCGGAGGCGAATGCTTCCGGCGAAAATGTAAATGTATGTTTCCCGGCGGGGAATTTTCCACTGGCTAAATTAGAAAGATTCTGACCCAACACATTGTAAATATCGACTTTTAAAAATGAATCAAACGGTAGTGAAATGCTTATATTTGTCGTTGAATTAAAAGGGTTGGGATAGACATTTATTTCAAAGTTTTTGGGTATGAGTTCACTTTTTCCATCTTTTATTGAAGTTATAAGTGGTGTCAACCGTCGGTTTAAAATCAACATCACTGCGTCAGCTGTCATAAACCCGGGCGTGTTTAAGTTTTCGCTTGTTATCTTCAATATTTTCTTCCTGCCTTTCTTAAAATAGAAATCACCAATTTTATACCACCCATCATAGATGTATTGATTAGTTTGATCAACTGTAAATTTTCTTTCTACACCTGATGAGTCATAGACATAGTAAACCGCATTTTTTGAAGTCGAACGAACTACGAAAGCATAAAGCTCATAATAAGCATCTTCTGGAATATCGGCATAGTATTCTATCCATTCGGAATTTGATTGTGTCGCAAGATATCTATTGCCCCAATGGGTGTAAGCAGATTGATTCACCCAACCGTTAGAGTAAAAAACATTGTTTGTATCGGCGTCGTCAACTATGATTGCTGGAATTCTCCAATTTTCGGGTCTATCTGGGACAGGTACTTTTGTGTTAAGTAGTGTTTTTAATGAGTCTAAGTGATCAGAAAGCGAGCCATAATACCAAACAACGAAGCCCTTCAAGTTCTGTTGTCTCACATATTGGATCATCTTTAAAAACTCTGATGTAGGCACATTTTGACTGCTAATCCCGAATAGGATTTTATTTTTATCTCTAACTTTGCCAAAGATGTTAACACATTCTCCGATAAATTGACTTGCTGTATTTCTATAGTTCATCGGCTCAACATAATCAAGCCAGCCGTTGTTGATCCAAGTCACCCAATCTTGAAGTTTTTCAGATTTTGCCCAATCTGGGCTGACCCCAACTGCGTTTGTAAGCCTCATATCACTCCGATAAAATTTTACGGAATCATAAACAGCCTTTGCGAATTGATTTAATTTTTGAATTCGCCAATTTTTCCATTCAGAATTATTGTAATCATACGGTGGTGGGGTTTCGTTATGTTCTTGTTTGTAAATTTCAACTGTTACGCTGTCATATCCGCAATTTGGGTCAGGATACCGAATCCTGTCAAGCTCAAATCCGTCAAGGTCATATTTTTTTACCATCTCAAGGATCAGTTGAATCAAAAAATTTTGAACATTTGGATTGGCGTGCGCCATCCAATAGAAACTTTGCGTTATCTGATCCTCTGAAGAGCCAGCATCCGTTCCATCATTTCTTTTAGCGAGCCACTCCGGATGAGCATCAAAAATTTTACCCTTCCCACTATTTCCCGGCAAATATCCGCCCCAACCTCCGATAAATCCGTATTCAAACCATGCGTAAACTTCAAGTCCAGCTCTGTGCGCTTCTGCGATCATCTCTTGAAGTAAATCTCTATCCCCAAGTTGTGGATCGGTGTAAAGTCCTGTTTCTCTATAAAAAACTTCACTCTTAAAAAGTGGATAACCTCTTGCCCAAACAAGAACATAGACCGCGTTAAAATTATTCTTAGCTATGCTATCCATGTCCGCTGCAATTTTCGGCTTCGTCTTATAAGCATTACCATCTCTCGGAACATACCACACACCCCTGTGCTCAGAGTTTTGGGAAAAGAGGTTAAACGTTAAAATTAATGAAGCGAGAAGGAATTTAATTTTTGTCGTCATTGTTTGATTTAAGTTTATTTTAAAAATCCGTAAAGATTTCTGCCAAAAATTTTTTGAATCTTTTTGATGTCCCATCCTTTATCGCGCAAGTTTGATATCAAAACTTTTGATTCTTGAGGTGGTAAATTTACGAATACTTTTTCTGGTTTGATAAAATCAAGCATTGAAATAAATTTTTCGCGATTGGTGAAAGTGTAGAAAAACATTTCTTTATCCACAACTGTGTCGGGATCAAAAACGATGGATGTTTTCTTGAAATTAAAACTTTGTTTTATGTTTCCTTTGAGCACTGGAGTTATGTCAAGGTAAAAATCATTTACGATGTCAACAACGCTGTTAACATTTTCAATTTTAGTTTGCTCATCAAAAACAATAAGTTTTAATCCCGACTTTGATAAAATCGGCAAAGATTGTGTCAAATTTGAGAAGGTTTCGGCTTTGGCTGAGAAAATTATGTTCAAGACATCTGGGGATGTGATGAAATCAGACTTATTTGAAACGATATTAAAAAATCTGTAATCTCGCGTCGCCAATGAATCAACCAAGTAAATTGCTCTGAAGATATCGTTGATGTTTTTTGAGTTGAGTTCAAGGATGACAGTTTCAATGCCATCACTTTTGCATGTTCTCCAAAGGTTGTAAAGCCAATCCTTGGTTAGAGAATCTGGGCTAAGTTGGATGTAAAGCGCGGTTTGTGCATTGCTGTAAATATAGTCAACATATCTATCTTTTTTCTTTAGGCTTTGAGGATAGTTGGCAAGTCCAAGGATCACATCGTATGCTGTATTTCCAACTTCGCCGAGGACAAAGGGTTGAATTTTATCGTTTGTGTCATCGGTTCGGTGATATTCTGGATGTTGACCCGCGGATATAAAAAAGAAAGCGGGAATTCCACGCTCTTGAAATGGATAATGGTCTGAATTTGCACCCGCGCGGAATTTGCCGAGATTTTTAAGTTTATTTTCCGGGAAGAACTCCTTGATTATTTCCCACATCTTTGGAAAATTTTCTGTTCCAGCAATGTTTATATTTCCATTTCCGCGTCCAACCATGTCAAAGTTAAACATTGCTACAATGTTTTCTTCAGGTACTGGAAGATGTGAAGCGAAGAATTTTGAGCCAAGTAAACCTTGTTCTTCTGCGGCGAATAGGGCGAAGATTATTGAGCGTTTTGGTTTCTCATTATTTGCCATCATGCTTCGTGCAAGTTCCATAACAAGGCATGTTCCTGAGGCATTATCATCAGCCCCTGGATACATAAATCCCTCTGCGTCAACCCCGGTATGATCCATATGCGCCCCAACGACTATATATTCATCTTTTAAGTTTTCATCGCTTCCGGGTATTAATCCGACGACATTTCTCGTCCATCCATCAAGTTTTTCTACTTTCGTTTCTATTTCGAAGATTTTGTCAATTTCGAAAGATTTCGTTTTAAAGTTGATTTCACTTCTCAAAGCGTCAAAACTTATCCCGGTATTGTAAAAGATATCATCAACAATTTTTCTTCCGACCCATAATGCGGGCAATTCAGGTGTGTAATATTCCTCTGGGATTGCCCCACCTCTTATTGGTCTGTCACCTTGAACATAGAAAACTGCTGATGCTCCTTTTTCAAAAGCTTTTCGGATTTTATATCCCCTTGAGCCCTCAACTTCAAATTTCTCCTCTTCATCGCTTGGTGTTCCAGCAAGTATAAGTGCTATTTTACCTTTGACATCGACATTTTCATAATCATCCCTGCCTTTCTCCGGTGCTGAAATTCCATACCCGACGAAAACAACTTTAGCCTTTACCTTTCCGCTTCCGCTGTTCGTTAAGATTGTGAAATCATCTCCAAGGGAATATCGTGTTTTACCTTTTCTGCCGTTTAACAATGTTAACTTAGTAACTTTATCTTGAGTTGCAAGGATTTTAAAGTTTTGAAAATATGTCCCGTTATCTCCAAATGGTTTTAGTCCAAATTCTTTAAATTTTTCTGCTATCCATTCGCTCGCTCTTTCACCGCCTGGCGTTCCAGATTTACGCCCTTGAAATTTTTCAGAAGTTAGGATTTTGTTGAAGTTCCATGCAGAGATCGAGTCGAATTTAAGTTGGGGGTATACAAGGTTTAAACTGAAAATTAAAAGCAGGATAAAGTAAACAAATTTTCGCATCGTGATATTCGATTTGTTTGTTTTCACAAAGATAATCACAAAGAACTCAATAGTTCAAGTTAAGTTTTCAAAAAATTTGTTATATTTTTAAAAAGCAAAAACAAAATATCGAAATTGAAAATGGAGACATTATTCACATATTTTCTCGGTCCGAAAGGAGAAAATACAGAGCTTTTCAAAAAGCTCATCAATTTGGCGATTGAATGGAACAAGAAGTGGCGTGAGGATTTTTTTGATGACGAGACAATTTATCCTGAAAATTTTTTTGAATCTGAAATTTACAAAGTTGAATCTGAAAAACTTGAGAAAATTTTTGATGAATTTTTAAAACGATTTGAAAAAAATCTTCCGTATTTTCATCCTCGGTATTCTGCGCAGATGCTCAAAGACCCATCAATTCCAGCGCTTCTTGCTTATTTCGTAACTATGCTTACGAATCCGAACAATCACGCGTATGAAGGTGGTCCTGTGACGACTGAGATGGAGATGGAAGTTGTTGATGATCTTTTAAATCTCGTCGGTTTTAAAGAGGGGTGGGGGCATTTGACAAGTGGTGGATCGCTTGCAAATCTTGAAGCTTTGTGGGCGGTGAGGGATTTTAGAAAAGATGGAATCGCTGTCTTTTCGAAAGGTTCGCATTATTCATGGAGAAGAATTTGCTCAATTTTAAAAGTTGATTTTGTTGAGATTGATGTGGATGAAAATTATAGAATTGATTTGAATCAACTTGAGGATGTCCTGAAGAAAAATAATGTGATGTTTGTGATGGCAAATTTTGGGACGACAGGAGTTGGCGCTGTCGATCCCGTAATGGAGATTTTAAAATTAAAAGAAAAATACGGTTTTCACCTTCACATTGATGCGGCTTATGGTGGTTATATGCGAACATTGATAATTGATGAACAGGGAAAGATAATTGATTTTTCAAACGTCGAAGCCCCATTGAAAAAATTTGTTTACGACAATCTCATTGCAGTATCCGAGTCTGATTCGCTAACGATAGATCCGCACAAGCATGGGCTTGTGATGTATGGGGCTGGTGGTGTTTTATATAAAGATGAAAATTTAAGGCAGGTGATACTTAACACATCACCTTACACATATCACAAGAAGGATAAACCTAACATTGGGATGTTTCAGCTTGAGGGTTCAAGGCCTGGGGCATCCGCTGGAGCTGTATGGCTTACGCATAAAGTTATCCCACTTAATAAAAATGGGTTTGGAAAAATTTTAACGCAAACTTTGAAATCGGCAAATTACCTTTATGAGAAAATAAATAATCTTCAAGGGTTTTCGCCGTTAACGCAACCCGACCTTGATATATTTTGTTTTTATAAGCATAACGGAAGTTTCAAATTGAGCGAGATAAACGAAAATACGCTTAAAATTTACAACCGACTTTCAATTGAAAATTCAGCTCCAAAATTTATACTTTCAAAATTTGTTGTTGATAGCTCAACCGCTAAAAGAATCAACCCGAAGTTTGAAATTGACGATGAATCGCTCGTGTCGCTTCGCTCTGTTTTCATAAAGCATTGGAATGCTATAAGTGAGAGGGTGAACTATATTGATTTGTTGGTAAATGAACTATTTCAGGATTGATGTCATTTTTTAGCTAAGTTCTTTTTGAAAAATTTATCGATTAAATCCCATGCGTTTTTAGTTGATATCTCATCGTAGTTGTTTTTATTGTTTGGGTTCATGAAGGCGTGGTTAACATCTGAATAGATTTTAACCTCTATCTTTTTCCCTAGTTTTTTCATCTTTTCTTCAAATTTTTTCACCGTTTCAGGTGGGATTCCTCTGTCTTTTTCAGCAAATATCCCAAGGATTGGTGCGTTAATTTTTTCAAGTTGTTTCTCATCTTCAACGAGGCGACCATAGCAGATGACCCCAGCTGAAAAGTCGGGAATTTCGATCAAACTTCTCAGAGCAAACCCACCGCCCATGCACCAACCAATTATTCCAATTTTATCAGGTAGAACATCCTCCCTTGATTTCAGGTATTCAACGGCTGATTTGATGTCTCTTATGACAACATCCGCAGATAGCGATTGCATATATGTTCGCGCTTCCTCTGGAGTTTTGGCAAGTTTTCCGCGGTAAAGATCAACAGCTATGGCTACATATCCATTGCCTGCAAACCTTACTGCGTTTTCCTTCTCCCAGTCCGTTAAACCCCACCATTCATGAATTAACACTATTGCGGGAAACTTACCTTCAATTTTTGGAACAGCCAAAAATGCAGAGATATCCTCATCACCGCTCTTTAATTTTATCGTTTGTATTCCAACGCTTAGTTTCTTCTCCTGAGTGAATGCGAGAATTGTAAAGATAATTGATAAAATCATCGCTATGATCAACAGGAAAAAAATTTTATCCAACATTGTTTTCCCATTGTTTTATTTTTGTTGAACTATTGGGAGTTGAAGAGTTATAGTTGTTCCTTTGCCGAGTTCACTTTCAACAAAGATTTCTCCTTTATGTTCAGTCACAATTTTTTTAACTATTGCCATTCCAAGTCCTGTGCCATGTTTTTTGCCATATGTGACGAATGGTTCAAATAGTTTCTTCTTCACTTCTTCAGGCATCCCTTTCCCTGTGTCTGTAAATTGCATAAAAAATGAATCGTTTTCTCGCCATGTTTTTATAATAAATTTTCCGCCTTCTGGCATAGCATCTCTTGAATTGTGAGCAATGTTAAAGACAACCCGTGTCATTTTATCAACATCGATTTCAACCTCGCCGTCAAATTCAATTTGTTTTTCAATTTCAATTTTATTTTTCTTGAAGTCCTCATTGAGGAAAGCAATTACTCCATCAATGAAATCCCCAAGATTTATCTTCGAAAACTCTATACTTGTCACTCCGCGTGAAAAGTCAAGAATTTCTTGGGTCATGTTAACGAGTCGGTCGATTTGCTTTATAACCTCATCGACAAGTTTTATAGCTTCGCTCTCTCCAATTTTTTTCCTTAAAACTTGAGCGTATGCTTTTATCGTCGTCATCGGATTTTTTATATCGTGGATGATTGAGCTTGCCATTTTTCCAACTATGGCAAGTCGTTCGTTATTTACAAGCTCTTGTGCCATCTTTGCGTTTTGAATTGCAATTGATGCATGAATGGAAAGGGCATTCAGCATTTCTTCATCTTTCTTCGTGAAGAAACTATCTTTTTTATTTATCAATTGAAAAACACCAACTATTTTATCGCTTTTATCCTTTATGGGCATACACAATATCGTTCTAGTCTTATACCCAGTTTTCAGGTCAATCTCTGGATTAAATCTTGGATCTTGGTAAGCGTCTTTAATATTCACTGTTTCCCCAGTTTGGGCTACATACCCAGCGATACCTTTTCCTATAGGTAATCGAATCTCGGTGAGTTCATTCCCTTCGAGAACTTTTGACCAAATTTCACCTTTTAGTTCATCGACGAGATAAACTGTTCCTCTATCGGCATTTGTAATTTCAAGGGCGATTTCAAGTATGATTTTTAGAAGTTCATCAAGGTTTATTGTTGAGTTAACACGCTTTGTTATTTCAATTAGATAATTTAACCTGTTTATTTGCTCAGTGACCTCCTTTTCATATTCGATGAAATCCCTCAAAATCTTTTCGTTTGATAACCTTAATCTCTCGCTTAATATCTTTGCAATGTTGATCAAAATTTGTGGATGGGCGTGGATAAGTTTTTCGAAGTAATCCCCGGGGATTGATAAAATTTCGCAATCTGTTAAAGCCACAACACTTGCCGAGCGAGGGTGTAAGTCTATCAAAGCCATTTCACCGAAGAAATCAGAATCTGTTAGCTCCATTAAAACTTTTCCCGATGAATCAGCGAGCTTTACAACTTTTACTCTCCCCTTTGCGATCAAATAAACTTTATCCCCCGGCTCGCCTTCATGAATGATTATATCCCCTGGTTTGAAAGTTTCAATAAATAAATTTTGGGCGATTTCGTTAATTAAATCTTCGCTGACACCAGCTAATAATTTGTTTTGCTGTAAAAATTTAATGGTTTCTTTCGTCATAAAGCTCCCTGATAAATTGGTAAATAAATTGAAGCGTTAGTTAACACGGCTATTGAGCCGACTAAGTTTTTTAACATATCAAAATTGTCAAGTGTTCTTAATCCCATCATTTCGAGCAAATCATTCTTTAGTTCACACCTCACGATTATATTACAGATTTTTAATTTATTTTGCAACGATAAAGCGGTATGCCCATTCATTGAGTAATTTTCAAGTAAATGTTTTTTCATCTCGCCAGGGTTTTTAAACTTGAACCAATCGAGGAAAGTTTTTGAGCCGATCCCATCTCTGCATTCAATGAACGAAAATAAGTAGCCACCTTCTTTTAAAATGTAATGGGAATGATGGATAGATTTATGCGCTTGAATGAAGTTGACATCCTTTGGGAATCCACCAGCGCTTGAAATCACGACATCAAATTTTTTGTTCACAGGTATTGTGAAAAATTTATTTACAAAGTCTGCACCCGCTTTGTGCGATTGAATTACATCGCCGAAAAATGCACCAACGATTTTGTCAGTCTCATCTAGGACGACACCAAGGTGAACCACTTTAAGCCTACAAAGTTTAAATGCTTCAATTATATCTTCATAAACTGGGTTGCCTTCAAGTTTCAAGTTTGTAGCGTTTGGATTTATATCTCCGTCTTGAGTTAATGTGAGTTTGTGATTTTGAATTGCTGTTTTATATGACGCTACACCCGGGACCAACAGTTTTGCCCCACCGCCAAATCCAGCGAAGTAATGGTGAGTTATGGAACCGATGAGCAAAATTTTATCGGCTTCGGAGACAAGTTTATTTAAAAAAACTTCCGTGCCAAATTTTGTTTTCCCAAAGTAGATGAAGTCATCGCTCCAAGCGTCATTTTCAAAAACTTCAAATTTATCGTAGATTTCGTCGCTTAAAATTTCTCTTTTTTCGTTTTCTGTTTGTTTAGCATGCGTTCCGTTCGCGAATAAAAATTTTATATTGTCGTTTTTGATTCGGGTTAAAATTGATTTCAAAATGAAGTCAACTCGTGATTTCCTGGTTTTATCAGGGACGATTATCAAAACTTTGTCATCTTTTTGTAAAAAATTCTCAAGCTTTTGTGAGTCAATGGGGTTATCTAATGCGGTGTTTAGAATTTCGAGCTCGTCTTGGTCTGGTGGTTTTAGCTTTGGTGTTAAAATTTCAGCGTGTTCGGGGAGTTCAATTTCTAATTCAGTTTTTCCATACTTTAATTTAACTTTTTTCATCACGGTTTTCATTTTCTATTCATAAGTGTTGCTGCAAAGGCTGCACCGAAACCATTGTCGATGTTTACCACAACGACCCCTGGGGCGCAGGTGTTAAGCATCGTGAGGAGCGGAGCTAAACCGTTGAAGTTCGCGCCGTATCCGACTGAGGTTGGAACTGCGATGACCGGAACCCCAACAAGTCCGCCTACGACGCTTGGCAAAGCCCCCTCCATTCCAGCAACTACAATTATCACGCTTGCACTTTTTAATTTATCAAGATTTGAAAGCAAACGATGTATCCCCGCAACCCCAACATCATATAGAAGTTCAACTTCATTTCCGAGGAGTTCAGCTGTAACTTTTGCTTCTTCAGCGACGGGCAAATCCGCAGTCCCAGCGGTTATGATCAAGATTTTTCCTTTTTTATCGTCTTTTTTTATTTCACCTCGGGCGACGGTTATAGTTCTTGCAAGTTCATTATACTTTGCGTCTTTTGCAATTTTTTTTACTGCGTTGAAATGTTCTGGATTTGCCCTTGTCGCAAGGAGAAAATTTGATTTTTCAAGGATTCGCTTTGCAATTTCCTTAACTTGTTCCGGTGTCTTCCATTGGCAAAGTATGACCTCAGGGAAATTGTGTTTTAACGTTCTATGATGGTCGACATGTGCAAATTCAATATTCTCAAAGGGGAACCATCGAAGTTCATTTATAAATTCATCGACATCGATTTTTCCAGTTTTGTAATCGTTTAAAAGTTTTTCTATCTTTTCGCGCATAAGTTTTAAAAGTTAAGTTTTACCGTAAGCATAATTTCTTTGTTTCCGCTTTTAATTTCAAACAATGATTTGTTGTATCCGAATATATCTCCGGCGCCTTTGTCGGATGTAAAGAATAAAACATCAATTATATTTGCAACCCATATCCCAGCAGTTATGCCGAGAAACAAATTCCTTCGTTTATAATCTTTATCAATGTCGGATTTGACGCGAACCATTTCTTGCCAAATTTGTTCTGCTCTTTCCCAATTCATTGTGCTTACATATTGCATCTCAAGGTTTTCAAGTCGTTCATTTCCCCCGACGAGATTATTTTGTGAGACAATTGTTACGACGAGTGAACCAAAGGCTGTCAAAGTGAAGAAAACTCCCTTTATTTTATGTCCAAGGTAAAATTGTCCCGCGCCCGGGATAAAAGTTGAGTAGGTTAAAGCGGTAAGTTTTCTTTTTGAGATAAATTCATCATTTTTCGAAGTTTCGTTGCTTTGGGATTTGAGTTGGGCAAGTAAGAGTGCTGGGATAAGCACGATTAAAGTTAAAGCTCGTTTTATCATAGCGTTTTTTAATTGATTTTATTTTAAGGCTAAGTAAATTTAAAAATTTAAGGGAAGAATTAAAACGAATTGGGGTGTAATGGAGTGGATGTTGAGAAGTTTGGGTGGTGTTAGGGAGGGTTAAGAGGTAGTTTGGGCAAGTTTTAAGGAGCTGTGTCGTGACTTTTGGGGAGGACCCTCTTGACTTTTATTTTTGAGTTTTTTATATTCTTCGTGTAGAGCTAAACATAGAGGGAGGCAATAAAATGAGGCGCGTTATTTTAGTTTTATCGGTCTTATTTTCATTTTTCATTCCACTACTCTCTCAGCAAAGGGACACAACAGAATCTTTGAGGGGAATAGGTTTGAGAACAAAAACTGGCGGGGGTAGTTCATTTTTTAAGAGAAGTTGGGCTTTGATAATAGGTATTAATGAGTATGTTAAAGCAAATAAGTTGAGGTATGCGGTAAATGATGCTGAGGCTATTGCAAATCTTTTGATTAAAAAGTATGGTTTTGGCTCGAAGTATGTTATAAAGCTTTATGATTCCGAGGCTACAAAGGATAACATACTTAAGGCGTTTGAAAGATTGATAAAAGAAACCTTTGAGGATGATAGGGTTTTTGTTTTCTTCGCTGGTCATGGTATAACGATGCCTTTGCCTGAAGGGAAAGAGAGAGGTTATATTCTTCCTGTCGATGCAGACCCGTCCCAGCCTGTTCTAACTGCTATATCAACTGACCAACTAAACGAAATCTCGGAGGCAATTCCTGCGAAGCATTTATATTTTGTTATGGATGCTTGCTACGGTGGTTTGATATTTGCTCGTTCACAGCCTACCGTCTCTGCTGATGCGGTTAGCTTTGTTGAGATCGTTTCAAAAAGAAGAACAAGGCAGGCATTGACGGCGGGTGGCAGAGATCAACCTGTTTTTGACACTGGTCCAGGTGGACATAGTGTTTTCACATTTCATTTTATTAAAGGGCTTGATGAGGGATTTGCTGACCTCGACAAAAATGGTATAATTACAGCGAGTGAGATCGCAAGCTACATACTTCCAAGGGTTACATCTGAATCAAAGGGTCAGCAAACACCGCAATATGGAATACTTGTTGGAGATAGGGGTGGTGAATTTGTTTTCATACCGAGAATGAGGGTATCGATGCTTGAAGTTAAATCGGAGCCAGAGGGAGCGGATATTTATATCAATGGGGAGAAACTTGGTAAGACGCCTTTGGAAGTGGATGTATATGAATTTGGAAAATATAAAGTTGAACTTAAACTTGATGGTTATTTTGATTATATGGGTGAAGTTGAGATTAGTGAAGATTATCACGATTTAAATGTGAAACTTGAAAAGGCTGGTTTTCTTGAAGTTGTAAGCACTCCAACCGGAGCAGATGTTATTTTGAAGGATAAACTCGTAGGGAAAACTCCTCTCTACATTCCAAAGATTAAAAAGGATAAATATGTTATCAAACTTGCTCTTGCGGATTATCAGGATTATTCTCAAGAGGTTGATTTAATTTCGGTTGACAGGGCTAAGGTCGAAGTGAAACTTGAAAAGATGCGTTCGAAGGTAAACTTAGTTGGACTTAGAGGTGATGTTAATGTCTTGATAAAGGGAGAGGGAATTGAGAAAAATATTTCCAGGTTGCCTGCCAAGGAAATCGAACTTGTTTATGGTGAGTATGAAATCAAGTTGAATAAACTTGGTTATCATTCCACAACTCGAAAAATAAAAGTTGATAAGCCTGAAATGGATGTCCCCTTGATAATTGAGCCAAAGTCAAAGTTTACATCTATCCTTCTTTCTGCTTTTCTCCCAGGGGCTGGGCAGATTTATATGGGAAGGGAAGATATTGGGTTGCCTTTAACTGTATCTGAGATATTGGCTGGAGCATTGACTGTTAACTATTTTTCGAAATATTTGGGCTATAAAAAGGAGTATGAAAGATATAGAAATCTTTATCTCTCAGCTGATGATATTAATGAGATGGAGAATTATTATTCGCTTATGACGAAAAATTACGATTCAATGAGGAAATTTAAGAATTACTTTTTCATAGGTTCAGGCGTTGCATCTGCAATATGGTTATTTAATCTCGTTGACGCGATTATTTTCTCGCCAGATAAGGTGTATAGCGAGAGGGCATTTAAATTAGGGATAAGGGGTAATTCGGTAAATGTAAGCATTAATTTTTAAAGATTTTTTACATATAGAGTTGAAGTTGATTTATAAAAAACGATAGAAGTTTTTATGAGGTATCTTTACATTTTCTTGATTGCTCTGGTTTTTATCAGTTGTAATATCGTAACTGAACCACCCCCACCTGAGAGGGAAAATCCAATTGATCCAAAAAGTCCAGTGTTTCAACCGCCGAAAGCTGAAATCATAGATGGACCAAGCAATAATAGCATTGTTACCGAGCATACAGTTACATTCAAGTGGCGTGGGAATCAAGCGGATAGTTTGATGCTTTTTAGTTATAAACTTGACAATCAAAATTGGTCTAATTGGAGCAATGTTAAGGAAGCGACATTTACTTATCTTGATGAAGGAAAACATACATTTATGGTAAAGGCGAAATATATAAATAACATTGAACAGGAAGAGCCTGCGAAAGTTGATTTCACAGTTGATGCTGTTAAGGGACCTGCGCTTATGTTCCGCCCAAGGAAAGTTGAAATCACGGCGGGGCAATATTTTGATGTTGAAATTTTAGTTGAAGAGGCGACAAACTTTGCGGGGCTTAAAACGGTAATTACCTATGATAATCTATTTGATGTTGAATATGTGCAGATTTATAAAGATTCAGTATCTCTTCTTCTTAAAAATGGAGGTAATATCATCGATTTTGTGGCTATAGATAAAACTAATAGAAAAATTGAAATAAATGTTGCTGTTGCTGGGGGAAATCCTGCAGATGTAAATGGAACTGGTCGAATTGGTAGGATAAGGTTTAAAGTTTTATCTGGATCAGGGGAAACAAAGACAATTTCTTTTGATAGTGCAAATTCAATTATGAGAGATAGCGAGAATCGGACAGTTGAGATAAAAGAGCTTGTTCAAGGGATAGTGGTGGTGAGGTAACTCACCCCTTGCCCCTCTCTATAAATAGAGAGGGGAAAAAGGAGAAAAGTGAGTAAAAATGAAAATCAAAAGTTGATGCAAAACTATGAGAAAGTTTTTAATACTTTTTCTTTTGGTTTTCATTAGCTCGTCATTTGCTCAGTTAAATATAGTAACAACAGTTCCATCTCGGAATGCGTTAAATGTAAATAGGGATGTAGTTATTTCTGTGGTGTTTACACAGGATATCGATCCTGCGACGCTTACGAGTTCAAATATACGAGTTTATGGTTCACAGACTGGGCTTTACAGTGCGACGATTTCTTATGATTCCTCTACAAGGACAGTGATGATAGATCCTGTTAAGGATTTTAAGCCTGGGGAGGTAGTAAGTGTAATTTTAACGAGGGGAATAAGGAGCGTGAGTGGTGATTCGATGTTGAGTTCCTATGTTTGGAGTTTTACTGTTAAAGTAGATGATGGAAGTGGGACTTATGCTGCAAAAGTTGATTATGGAGTTGGAAGTCAGCCTTATGGTATATCATTGGGAGATATAGATAATGATGGGGATCTGGATATTGCTGTGGCAAATCAGGTTTCACATACAGTTTCAGTATTAAGGAACAATGGGGATGGGACTTATGCTGCAAAAGTTGATTATGGAGTTGGAAGTCAGCCTTATGGTATATCATTGGGAGATATAGATAATGATGGGGATCTGGATATTGCTGTGGCAAATCAGGTTTCACATACAGTTTCAGTATTAAGGAACAATGGGGATGGGACTTATGCTGCAAAAGTTGATTATGGAGTTGGAAGTCAGCCTTATGGTATATCATTGGGAGATATAGATGGAGATGGAGATTTGGATATTACTGTGGCAAATAATGGTTCAAATACAGTTTCAGTATTAAGGAACAATGGGGATGGAACTTATGCTGCAAAAGTTGATTATGGAGTTGGAATTAATCCTCATGATATATCATTAGGAGACATAGATAATGATGGAGATTTGGATATCGCTGTGATAAATTGGAGTTCAATTACAGTTTCAGTATTAAGGAACAATGGGGATGGAACTTACGCTGCAAAAGTTGATTATGGAGTTGGAAGTGAGCCTAATGATATATCATTAGGGGACATTGATAGTGATGGAGATTTAGATATTGCTGTAACAAATTATTATTCAAATACAGTTTCAGTATTAAGGAACAATGGAGATGGGACTTATGCTGCAAAAGTTGATTATGGAGTTGGAAGTATTCCTCGGGGTATATCATTAGGAGACATAGATAATGATGGGGATTTGGATATTGCCGTGGCAAATTATAATTCAAATACAGTTTCAGTATTAAAGAATCGCAATCGTAGTGCGGATATAGTTTTATCATCAAATTCTTTTTTCTTTGGAGATGTTAAAGTTGATTCAAGTAAGACACTGTATTTAAAAATAAATAATGATGGGATTGATAGCACATTGACAGGTAATTTAAGTTTAGGTTTAGGTTCAGTATTTTCACTTTCAAAGACAAGTTTTTCAATACCAGGATTAGGGGTTGATAGTGTCGGTGTAACATTTAAGCCAACAAGTAAAAGTAGATTTGAAGATTCAGTTATTGTTACAAGTAATGATCTAAATAAACCGAAGTTATATGTAAAGTTAGTTGGTAATGGTGTTGTTGATACACTAAAACCTATAAGTTTCCTTCCGGGTAAAAATGCGTTGAATGTAGATAAGGCAACAAATATTGAAGTTACATTTAGCAAAGATGTTGACCCAACAACTTTGACAAGTTCAACGGTAAAAATCCAGGGTTCGCAGAGTGGTTTGCATCAGACAAATATAAGCTATACTTCGGCTACGAAGACAGCAACGATTGATCCCCTCAAAGATTTTATACAAGGCGAAGTTGTAAGTGTGACTCTTACAAGAGGCATAAGAAGCACAACCGGTGATTCAATGTCGAGTTCTTATACTTGGAGTTTTACTGTGAAGGTGGATGATGGGAGTGGTTCATTTGTTAGGGTAAGAGATATTGGGGTTGGGGATGCTCCACATTCGGTTCACACATCGGATTTGGATGGCGATGGAGATATTGATATTGTGGTTGCAAATCGCGATTTATACACAGTATCAATCCTTCGCAATGATGGTGGTTTAAGTTTTGTTAGGGTAAGCGATATTAGTGTTGGAAGTTGGCCTGTCTCAGTTCACACATCAGATTTAGATGGTGATGGAGATATTGATATTGTGGTTGCAAATTTGTATTCGTACACAGTATCAATCCTTCGTAATGATGGTGGTTTAAGTTTTGTTAGGGTAGGTGATATTGGGGTTGGGAATTTGCCTTCTTCAGTATACACATCAGATTTGGATGGAGATGGCGATGTTGATATTATAGTTGCAAATGCCTCTTCAAACGCAGTATCAATCCTTCGTAATGATGGTGGTTTAAGTTTTGTTAGGATAGGTGATATTGGGGTTGGGAGCGGTTCTTCTTCAGTCCACACATCAGATTTAGATGGCGATGGAGATATTGATATAGTTGCAAATTGGGGTTCAAATACAGTATCAATCCTTCGCAATGATGGTGGTTTAAATTTTGTTAAGGTGAGTGATATTAGTGTTGGAACTAGGCCTTGGTCTGTTCACACATCGGATTTAGATGGTGATAGAGATATTGATATTGTGGTTGCTGGTTCATACACAGCATTAGTACTTCGCAATGATGGTGGTTTAAATTTTATTAGGGTAAGTGATATTAGTGTTGGAGCTAGACCTCGTTCAGTTCACGCATCAGATTTAGATGGCGATGGAGATATTGATATTGTAGTTGCAAATGAGGATTTAAACACGGTGTCAATATTTCGCAATGATGGTAGTTTAAGTTTTGTTAAGGTAAGCGATATTAATGTTGGGAGCGAGCCTTATTCAGTCTACACCTCAGATTTAGATGGTGACGGTGATGTTGATATTGTAGTTGCAAATTGGGGTTCAGACACTATTTCAATCCTTCGCAATAGTAATCGGGGTGCAGATATAAGTTTAGATAAGAAAATTTTATCATTTGGAGATGTTTCAGTTGGTGGGAGGAAAAGTTTGTATTTAAAGATATATAATGATGGTGTGGATAGTGTATTATCAATTTCTTTGCCAAGTGTTAATTTGCCATTTTCTGTTTCAAGGGCGAGTTTAAGTATACCACCGTTAGGTTTGGATAGTGTTGAGGTTGTTTTTTCACCTTCGGTTTCTGGTGAGTTTATAGATTCACTTATGATATTAAGCAATGATCCGAGGGAGCCGAGGTTGGTTGTTAGGTTAGTTGGGTATAGTGGTAATTATGTAAGTGGGGTTATAACTGAGAACACAGTTTGGA
>NZ_CZVS01000030.1:0-24022 GCF_001535985.1 Candidatus Kryptonium thompsonii
AGAGAAAGGAGGACATACCAAGTCTTGTCATGAGCTTTATTATGGAGTTTAATAAGAAGTTTGGTAAAAATTTCACGGGTGTTGACGATAAAGCAATGGAAATGTTGCAATCTTATCACTGGCCCGGAAATATCCGTGAGCTTCGCAACACTATAGAACGAATAACACTTATTGAAAACGACACAAAAATTAGAGCTGAGCACTTAACTCATTTTCAATTTCAAAAAGCTGAAATCCATGCTAACAACGAGAATGAATTTGTTTTAAAAATACCGCCAACGGGAGTAACCATGGATAAAGTTTTGCGAGAGCTTATAATTCAGACGCTGAGGATAACAAATGGCAATCAAATTCAAGCAGCGAAAATTCTTGGGATAACCCGTTCGAAGTTAAGATATAGAATGGAGCAGTTAAAAATTGAACAAAAGAAAATAATTTCGGGAATGAGATGATATTGAGCGACAAAAGAATTCTTGAGGAGATTGAAAAGGGCAATATTGTAATTGATCCATTTGATATAAACTGCCTTGGGACAAATAGCTATGATGTTCATTTGGGCGAGTGGATGGCTGTTTACAAGAATGAGATACTTGATGCGAAGGTTGAAAATGAACTTGAATATTTTAAAATTCCGCCTGAAGGCATAATTCTTTACCCAAACAAACTCTATCTTGGGGTCACGCTTGAATATACAGAAACCCACGGATTTGTTCCCTTCCTTGAGGGTAAATCGAGTGTTGGACGGCTTGGGATTGACATTCATTCAACAGCTGGCAAAGGCGATGCTGGATATTGTAATCATTGGACGCTTGAGATCTCGGTTAAACAGCCGGTTAGAATTTATGCTGGGATGCCGATCGGACAATTGATCTATTTTGAAATTTCTGGTGAGATCTTAACACCATATAACAAGAAGAAAACAGCAAAATACAACCAGCGTTCCAACAAGCCGATCGGCTCGATGATGTGGAAAAACTTTCGGTGAGTTGTTAACATATTAAACACCAACTATCGGGCTTTTCAGCGTCGTTAACTTCGGAGTTATCCCTTTAAACACTTGACAATTTCAAAAAATTTTTTATATTTATAAGTGAGAACTGATTTAAAACAAAGTTTAAATCGTTTATGCATGTTGGTCTTGTGTTTAACTTGAAGAAAGATAGATCTGATGATTCAAACGGGGATGACTCGTTTAGTAGTGTTAAGTTCTTAAATAAGTTAAACACTAAACAAGGCGAAATCACCTTCGACGACACCTACGCTGAGTGGGACACATGGGAGACAATAAACGCAGTTAAGCTTGCCCTTGAGGAAAATCACACCGTCACTTTAATAGAAGCTGATGAGGATGTATTTGAAAAGTTAAGAAAAACCAGACCAGACATCGTTTTCAATATTGCTGAAGGATTTCATGGGGTAAGTAGAGAAGCTCAAGTTCCAGCAATACTTGAAATGTTAAACATACCTTATACGGGAAGTGATCCATTGACGCTTGCTATTTGTCTCGATAAAGCACGAACTAAGGAAATTTTATCCTATCATAAAATTCCCACTGCAAAATTTTTTGTTGTCGAAAATCTTGATGAGTTTGATGGAAACATTGATCTCGAATTTCCACTTATAGTTAAACCACTTCACGAGGGCTCAAGCAAAGGAATTTTTAATTCATCCGTAGTTGAAAACAATAGAGAATTGCTTTCCGAAATAGAAAGGGTTTTAAGAACATATAACGAACCTGCTTTGGTTGAAGAATTTTTGCCGGGCAGGGAATTCACGGTTGCGATTCTTGGAAATGGAAAAGAGGCTAAAGTTTTACCGATAATTGAAATTAAATTCGACTCCCTTCCAACTGAGGCGAAGCCGATTTATTCATTTGAAGCAAAGTGGATTTGGGATACACCTGAAAAACCGCTTGATATTTTCCAATGCCCCGCGGAAATAGATGACAAGCTTAAAGAAATGATAGAAAAAATAGCGCTTTCAACATTTAAAATTCTGCGTTGCAGGGATTGGTGTAGAATTGACATGCGACTTGATAAGAATGGAATTCCAAACATCCTTGAAGTTAATCCATTACCCGGTATCCTTCCAAACCCAGAAGACAATTCATGCTTTCCAAAAGCAGCACGTGCAGCGGGGTTGACCTACAACCAAATGATAAATGAGGTTCTAAATACAGCCTTAAAAAGATATAGGATGATTTAAAAGTAATTGACAATCAATCATCGAAATAAAAATAACGGCATTATTATGTTTAAAGGGCTGGAAATAACGGTTATATATAACGACCCTATGATGATTGAGCCAAAACCTGAAGTTATCGATGCGTCGATCACAGAAGTCCGGAATGAAATTGAGTTTATCGTTAATTCACTTGAGGATGCTGGCTTTAGGGTTAAAGTTCTCCCGGTTTATAATTCACGACGATTTATATCTGATTTGTTAAACTTAAAGACAGACCTGATATACAACTTTTGCGAGATGGTTGAACTTGAGTCAATAGAGGAAGTCTTTGCAGCTGGATTATACGAGCTTTTGAGGATTCCGTATACAGGGGCTCCACCTATGACGCTTGGGCTTTGCCTTGATAAAGCGAGGACAAAAATTGTACTCTCATATTACAACATCCCAACCCCTAAATTTGAGGTGTTCAAAGAGCCATTGAATGGTTATGCTAAGGTCAATTTAAATTTCCCGCTGATTGTTAAACCTGTTCGTGAGGATGCAAGCGCTGGGATAACGAAGGAGTCAGTTGTTTATGAGGTAAAGGAACTTGAGGAGCGAGTTGAATTTATTATAAAGTCGTTTAAACAGCCAGCTGTTGTTGAAGAATTTATTGATGGCAGAGAGATAAATGTTGCAATTTTGGGTAATAATCCGCCGATTGTTTTACCTATTTCTGAAATTGATTTCTCTAAACTACCTGAACATTATCCGAAGATAGTGAGCTATGAAGCAAAATGGATTCCAAATACAGAATATTACGAGAAGACGATACCTATATGTCCTGCTCCGCTTGAGCCTGAGCTTGAAGAGAAGGTTAAAGAAATTGCCCTGTCCTGCTACAGGATAACTGGGTGCAGGGATTATGCGAGAGTAGATATGAGAATTGATAAAGATGGGAATCTGTATGTCCTTGAGGTGAATCCGAATCCCGATCTTTCGCGCAATGCGGGATTTATGAGATCGGCTTCTGTTTATGGGTTAACACCTGCAGAAACAATTGTAAAAATAGCCGAGATAGCGCTTGAGAGAAGCTATGCAAATAAGGAAGTTCAAAAATAAAGATCGGGAGAAAATCATAAAAATTTTAAATGAGACGAATATGTTCACTGAGGAGGAGATAAATGTGGCGATTGAAGTAATTGATGATTTTTTGGCAAGGCAGGAGGAAAGCGGATACGAGATTTATAGTGCAGTCGATGATGAAGATGCTTCGATCGGTTATATATGTTTTGGTAAGAGACCTTTAACACAAGGGACTTATGATGTTTATTGGATTGCGGTTGATCCATCTTTGCAAGGGAATGGAATTGGGAAAAAGTTAATGAAATTTGCTGAACAAAAAATAAAGGAAAAAGGAGGGAATTTAATTCTTGTAGAAACATCTTCACAGGAAAAATATTTAAAAACCAGGTTGTTTTATAAAGCGTGCGGGTATGAGGAAATTGCCCGCATCAGAGATTTTTATAAAAAGGGAGATGATTTAACAATTTTTGCAAAATATATTTAAGGAGGAAAAACTCTTATGGAGCTCTGGCAAGAGCTATTAAGAAAAAGTCTTGAAACCGCCGAGGATTTTGCGGAGGTCTTCGGGGTAGATAAAGATTTAATGAGAAGAATAAGTGAAAAATACCCCGTAAGAATTAATCCTTATTATTTGAGCCTGATAAGATACAAAGGGGATCCAATATGGCTTCAGTGTTTTCCGAGCCCAGAGGAACTTGCAGATGAAGAAATGCCTGAGGATCCGCTCGATGAGGATGCAATGAGCCCTGTTCCAAGCATTACGCATAGATATCCCGATAGGGTTCTTTTCCTTGTGACGAGCCAATGTTCTATGTATTGCAGATTTTGTACGAGAAAGAGAAAGGTTGGGGATTCAAGCAAAATAAGTATGAAATTCATTCAAGATGGAATTGAATATATAAGAAATCACCCTGAGGTAAGGGATGTCATCTTATCAGGTGGTGATCCTCTGATGCTTACAGATTATATGCTTGAGAAAATTATAAAAGCATTAAGGGAAATTCCGCATGTTGAGATAATAAGAATAGGGACGAAGATGCCATGTGTTCTTCCACAGAGGATAACTGAAAATCTTTGTAATATGCTGAAGAAATATCATCCGATTTATGTTAACACTCATTTCAATCATCCTTGGGAGATAACGCCGGAGAGCAAGCGCGCTTGTGAGATGCTTGCGGATGCAGGAATCCCCGTTGGAAATCAAACTGTGCTTTTGCGCGGGGTTAATGACGATCCGTATGTGATGCAAGATTTGATGAAGAAATTATTAGCAATAAGAGTTAGACCGTATTACATTTATCAAGCGGATATAACCCGCGGTGCAAATCATTTCAGAACCCCGATTAAGGTTGGAATTGAGATAATGGATAAACTTCGCGGGCATATCTCTGGCCTTGCTGTTCCATACTATGTTATAGATGCCCCAGGTGGTGGCGGCAAAATTCCAATTTTGCCACACTATGTCATAGCCCATAATGAAAGTGAAATTATCTTGAGAAACTTCAGATATGAGATCTATGTCTATCCCGATGTGAAGGAAGATGAGATTGAAGAAATAGTATATGAGCCCAAGCCAACCGCTGAGCCAAGGAAGATTGTCGAGAGAAAGAAATGGCTTGTTGAGTAGCAAATAAAATTTTGTCTTGGGTGAAGCATTGGGGCAGGGATAAATCCCTGCCCTTTTCATTTTTTAAGAAATTTTTTATTTTACCAATGGAAATAGTTCTTTTTTAAATGGAACTTAATCTATTTTGGGTTGGTTGGATTTTTTGAGCAAAAAAATTTATAACGAGGTGTTTTCAATGAAAAAATTAATTTTAAGTGTAATAGCGCTTTTAATTTTTTTAAACTTACTTTATTCACAGGACAAAAAGGTTAAACCCCCATCGGCGAGGGATAGCATTATAGTTTACGATTCCCCTTCGGATTTTAGGCTTGTTGATACAGTTGGGTTTAAAAAAGCATGGGGGATTGATCTTTCCGTTGCAAACAATGGCTTTGCATTTGGAACATTTTATAAGTATAACTTGAGGGATGTTTATTCTCTTCACATAGTCTTTAATTTTATGACTGCGAAGGATAAAAATGAGGTTGAATATATAGACCCATGGACTGGTCAGACATTTGTCCCGAACAAGGTTAATAGAATAATGGTTTTGCCTATTTCTTTATCGTTTCAATATCGCCTATTTAAGGATGCGCTTGCTGATAATTTTAGGCCGTTTCTTACAGTTGGGGTTGGACCAACTTTGATTTTTACAACCCCATATGAGAAGGAATTTTTCAACAGTTTGAAATATGGAAGGGCTCATTACACGGTTAATTTCTATGTGGGTGCAGGTGCATATATTGGCCTTGATCCAAGGACGATAAGCGGGCTAAGTGTGAGGTATTACTTTATTCCTTATCCGAAGGGGATTGAATCGCTTCGCAATAAACCAATAAAAGAATTTGGTGGGATAAATCTTACGCTTAGCTTTGGTGTTAACTTTTAAATAAACAAAAGCACATATGAGATACGCCGAAAGATTTTTAAGCCGTATAGATAAGCAAAGGGCAGCAGAATTTTTATCAATTATTTTTGCACCCCAAATTGTGAGTTTCATTTCGTTTCTTTTTATATCACTTTACCTTGAGCAGAGCATTAAAATGAAGATTATCTCAGCTTTCACCACAATTTCTTTCACATCAATTTTTCCATCGATGTTTGTTTACTATTTGCTTTACAAAGGTAAAATAGATCATCCGTTTGTTCCAGAGCGTGAGCGAAGAACAATACCATATTTTTTTGCTGTGTTAAGTGCGTTCGTTGGATTTTTGATTTTGCTTTATTTCAAGTCGCATTGGCTTATATTAGCTTCACAATGGTGTTATGTTTCCAACACTTTTTTAATTTTGCTGATAAACTCAAGATGGAAGATAAGCGCACATTCTGCTGGATTAAGCGGTCCTTTAAGTGTTCTCGCGTGGATATTTGGTTATAAAGCGATGCCTTTGTTTTTGTTAATCCCACTTGTTGGATGGTCTCGGTTATATCTGAGGGCGCACAGCTTCTGGCAAGTTGTCGGGGGCGCGGTTTTGGGTATTGTTTCAACTTTTGTTCAAATTTATCTTTTCTCAAAGATATTTGGATAAATTCAAATGGGAGAAGAAACCGTGGATAAAAAATTTGTCGCAGAGATACTCGATGAAATTGCGGATATCCTTGAGTTAAAAGGTGAAATTGAATTTAAAGTGATGGCATATAGAAAAGCGTCAAGGATCATTCGCGAAGTTAAGGGTGATCTGAAAGAACTTGTTGACTCTGGTGAACTTGCGAAAGTTAAGGGCATCGGTCCAAATCTTTTTGAAAAGATAAAAGAAATTGTAGATACAGGGCATTCAAAATATTACGAGGAACTGAAAAAATCCATTCCCGAGGGATTGTTCGAACTTCTTCAGGTTCGTGGGCTTGGTCCAAAAAGGATAAAAGCAATTTACGAAAAACTTGGGGTCACAACGCTTGCAGAGCTTGAATACGCATGTAGAGAAAATCGTCTTCTCAAGCTTGAAGGTTTTGGCAAAACTATACAGGAGAAAGTTTTAAAGGAGATCGAAAGATTGAAGCGAAGTGCTGAATACCATCTTTTATCTTCTGCTCATGCGGTTGCTGAGTTTGTTGACTCATTTATTCGTTCGAACCTTGACGTAATTGACTTCACGATCACTGGAAGCTGGAGACGAAGGAAAGAAATTATAAGAGATATCGATGTTGTGATAAACGCCAAAGAGAAAGATTTTAAAGGAATAAAAGAGACAATTCAAAAGAAATTTCCGAGTGCCAAAATTCTTTCCGTAGATCATAACTTTATAAGTTTGATTTCGGAATTTGGGATGCAAGTTGATTTTGTACTTGCCGATGAGGATTACGCTTTTAAAGTTTTTTACACAACAGGGAGTAAGGAATTTTTAAGCAAGATTGGGGAATATTTTCTTAAATCAGGGCTTAAATTGAATAGCGATGGGATATTTAAAAATGGAGAGAAGATCAAATTTTCGAAGGAAGAACAAATTTTTAACAAACTTGGAATAAGTTTTATACCGCCCGAGCTGAGGGAAGGACTTGATGAAATTGATCTCGCTTTAAAAGGGGAAATACCTGAATTGTTAAACGAAAAAGATATAATTGGGATTTTTCATGTTCATTCAACCTACAGCGATGGCTCAGATACGCTTGAGGATATGATCGCTGAGTGCGAAAGAGTTGGACTTAAATTTGTTGGGATTGCAGACCATAGCAAATCAGCTTATTACGCAGGTGGTTTAACTGAGGATAGGCTCGAACAACAGTGGAATGAGATAGATAACTTGCAGAAAAAATTTAAGATAAAAATCCTGAAGGGAACCGAGGTTGATATTCTCCCTGATGGTTCGCTTGACTATTCAGATGAAATTTTATCTAAGTTCGACTTTGTGATCGCTTCAATTCATAGCAGGTTTAAGATGACTGAGGAGGAAGCGACGCAGAGGATTATAAAAGCGATGAATAATCCATATGTCACAATTCTTGGACATCCGACGGGACGACTTCTTCTTGGAAGAGAGGGATATCCAGTTAATATGAAGAAAATAATTGATGAAGCTTCAAAACTTGGAGTTGCGATTGAATTTAACGCAAATCCACATAGACTTGATATCGATTGGAGATTTATAAGATACGCAATAAGTAAGGGCGTTAAAATAAGCATAAATCCAGATGCACATGCAACTGGTGAAATTCATTACACATTTCTATCGCTTGGCACTGCTCGAAAGGGGATGTTGACAAAAAGCGATGTGTTGAACGCTATGAGCGTTGAACAAGTTCAAAACTTTTTAAAAACACATCGCTTAAAGAAGTAAAATGAAGGAGAAGTTGCTCATTTTTCTTTTGATTTCCTGTTTTAACTCTTTCTCACAGCAGAAAAGTGTGAAACTTGATCTTCAACTGCTTAAAAATGCAGCTTACTACACAATTTTTGGGGATACGACGGTAAAACTTAAAAATGGAAGTTTTGTTCTTGAGGAAAGAGATAAAGACGGATTTCTTGTAAATTATCTTTCGGTTGATTTATATGAGGAAAAAATAGCGATGGGTGATGTTGATGGAGATGGTGATGTTGATGCGGTTGTAATTTTGAGATGTTCAGGTGGTGGGAGCGGTACTTTTTACGAAGTTGCGGTTGTATCAAATGAGAATGGCAAGCCGAGATATTTAACGGGGGAATTGCTTGGGGATAGGATAAAAGTGAATTCTGTAAAAGTTCTTCAAGATGGTTCAATTCTGCTTGATATGATTGTTCATGGACCTGATGATCCACAGTGTTGTCCAACGGTTCAAAAAGTTCAACGCTATAAAATTTTGGATAGCAAGCTTCAAATTATGCAACGATGAGAAGTTGCATTGGGGGATTGAATTTGGTATTGTAAAGTTTTATTGTTAATTTTGTGTTGAAATTGAAGCATCGGGACAAGAAAAAATCGCGAAATTATGCGAATTATTAAAAAGGTTAAGGAGATGCAGAAAGTTGCAGATGATTTGAGAAGGGAAGGTAAAATTATAGGCGTTGTCCCGACGATGGGTTATTTGCATGAAGGGCATTTAAGCTTGATACGTCTTGCTAAGGAGAAAAGCGATGTTGTTATAACGACAATTTTTGTCAACCCATTGCAATTCGCACCACATGAGGATTATGATAGATATCCAAGGGACTTTGAAAGAGATGTAACGCTTGCACAATCTGCGGGATGTGATATAATTTTTTATCCAAGCGTCGATGAAATGTATCCGGAGAATTTTTTAACCTATGTCGAGGTTGAAAAATTAACGAAAGTTCTTGAGGGCGAATTTAGACCAACTCATTTCAGAGGCGTGACGACTGTTGTCGCGAAGCTTTTTAACATAACCAAACCACATATTGCAGTCTTTGGGCAAAAAGATGCTCAACAGGCGCTAATTATAAAGCAGATGGTTAGGGATTTGAACTTTGATATTGAAATTATCGTCGCCCCGATCGTTCGTGAGCCTGATGGCCTTGCTATGAGCTCAAGAAATGTGTATCTTTCTGAAAGTGAGAGAAAAGATGCGACGGTCCTTTATGAAAGTTTAAAACTTGCGGAGAAGTTGATTAGTGAAGGTGAACGGGATTCTGAAATCATCATTGCAAAGATGGAGGAACTTATAAAATCAAAGCCAACTGCTAAAATTGATTATATCGCTATCGTTGAGCCAAACACACTAGAAAGAGTTCAAAAATTGCTCGAGGGTAACGAGTATTTAATAGCGCTTGCAGTTAGAATCGGAAGCACAAGATTGATCGATAATACGATTGTTAAGGTATAATTTGTAAACAAAACTGAGAATGCCGAATGACAATTTACCGTGAGATGTGCAAATCAAAAATTCATGGAGCTATTGTAACACAGGCTGAACTTTATTATGAGGGAAGCATAACAATTGATGAAGAACTTCTTGAAGTAGCTGAAATTTTGCCTTATGAAAAAGTTCAAGTTGTAAACATAAATAACGGCGCAAGATTTGAGACATATACCATCCCCGGCGAAAGGGGGTCTGGAATAATTTGCCTTAATGGACCTGCAGCACGGCTTGGGGCTGTGGGGGATCAAATAATTATCATATCTTACGCTCAATATCCGGAGGACTTGGCTTTAAACCATAAACCTAAGGTTGTCATACTTGACAAAGAAAATAAAATTAAGCAAATTGTCTACGGGAGTATAGGCGAAGTTGTAAAGTAAAAAAATTTGGAGGTTAAATGCCGGAATTTTTTTATCATTCTAAGCATCCCCGCAATCTTGCTACTGTCATACTTGCAGCTGGGAAGGGGACAAGGATGAAAAGACCTGACATCGCAAAAGTGATGTTTCATCTCAATGGTGAACCGATGATAAAAAATGTCGTTAATCTCGCTGTGAAAATTGGCTCTGACAGAATAATTGTCGTCGTCGGGCATTATAGGGATGCGGTTATGGATTATGTTAAGAAAATTGCTCCATCGGTTGAATTCGCAATTCAAGAAGAACAGCTTGGGACAGGACATGCTGTTATGCAAACTGAAAAAATGCTAGAAAATTTCAACGGTGATGTGCTTGTTCTGTCTGGGGATGTTCCGCTTTTAACGGTGAAAACCATCAAAAAGCTTTTAAATTATCACTTCGAAACCGATGCCGTTGCAACTGTTTTAACTGCCGAAGTCGACGATCCAACTGGCTACGGTAGAATAATTAGAAATCCCGATGGATCCGTTGACAGGATCGTTGAACATAAAGATGCGACGGAGGATGAAAGAAAGATAAAAGAGATAAACTCAGGGATTTATGTTTTCAAAAAGGAACCACTTTTTGAGGCTTTGAAACATATCACTCCCAATAATGTTCAAGGTGAATATTACTTGACAGATGTTTTCTTCTATTTTTCACATCACGGCATGAAAATTTCAGCCCTAAAAGCCGAAAGTTGGGATGAAATTCATGGTATAAACACGATTGAACAACTTGAGAAGGCAAGGGAAATCCTTGAGCGTAGAAAACAACTTGGCTTTGAAGAATAATGAAAAGGTTTGGATTGTTTATATTTTTTCTTTCGATTTTACTTGCTTTGATTCTATTTGTCTTGGTCGAAAAGAAACAAGAGTTTATAGAAACTGAGAAAGCGAGCGCACCTTACACCGTTGAATATGTTAAGAATTTAATCTATAATTCAAGTTTTGAAGTTGGGCGTGGGGATAAAGCGGATGGCTGGATTTTTATAGGTTCAAGTGAAAAAGTTTATTTTGAAAGGGATCCAATAGAAAGGTTTGATGGAAAATTTACTGCAAATATAACTTCTGATGACCATTTCGCAAAAGCATTCCTTGCTCAGGAAGTTAAAGATTTTCCAAAGGAGAAAAAATTCATTCTCTATGGCGCTGTTAAAACCTATGGTGTTGATACCGCATTTTTGAGAATTGAAGTTTATGATACGCTTGGGAATTTGAAATCTTTTAATTCGACAGATTTTTTGAATGGAACAAATGATTGGAAGGTTTATACCTGTGCCCTTATCGTTGGGAAAGATGCTGAGAAAATAGAAGTTAAGTGTGTTTTATTTGGGAAAGGTAGGGCATGGTTTGATGATGTTGAACTTGTCGCTGTTAAATACGAAGAGAAAGATTACCCGTTTTGGTGGAGGTATTGGACAAGACAATTTGCAAAGTGAAAGATGGGAAAGGTTGTTTTAAGAAAGGGTGGGGATAAAAGAATTTTAAAGGGTCATCTCTGGATTTTCAGCAACGAAATAAAAGAGATAAAGGGTAACCCTAAAATTGGCGATATTGTCGAAATCTATCAATATGATGGTGAATTTTTTGGAGTTGGTTTCTTTAATCCGCATTCTCTTATTTCGGTAAGATTGTTAAGTAGGGAAAAGATAGAGATTGATCACAATTTCTTTAAAGAGAGGATTTTAAGTGCGTATAAGTACAGGAAAATTCTTTATCCGAATTCTGAGACATTTAGGCTTGTTCATGGTGAGAGCGATTTTTTGCCGGGACTTGTCATTGACAAGTATAATGATTTGCTTGCGGTTCAAACTTTTTCGTATGGGATGGATTTAAGATTGAATTTAATTTGCGATGTTCTTGAGGATTTGTTCAAACCGACCGGGATAGTTGAAAGAAACGAGTCACCATTGAGGGAGCTTGAGGGACTTGAGAATAGGAAAAAGATTTTGCGCGGTGATGTAAAAGATACGATTTTTGACGATGACGGTGTTAAGTTCAAAATTGACATTCTTTCAGGACAAAAGACTGGTTTTTATCTTGATCAGAGGGAAAATAGAAAAGTGATGAGAAGGTTTGTTAAAGGTAAAAAGGTTCTTGATTGCTTCACGAATGAAGGTGGGTTTGCGTTGCACTGCGCTTATGCTGGAGCCGAAAATGTTGTTGGGGTAGATGTTTCGGATACAGCAATTGAAAAAGCGAAGGTAAATGCTGATTTAAATAACCTGAAAAATGTTCAATTTGAAGTTGCAGATGTTTTTTGATAAGCTTCGTGAATATTTAGGTAAAGGTGAGAAATTTGATGTTGTTATCCTTGATCCCCCATCGTTTACAAAAAGTAAAAGAAGCGTAAAGTCTGCCCTTTCAGGATATCGCGAGATAAACTCAACGGCGATGAAAATTTTAAACCCTGGTGGTATTCTTGCAACCGCGTCTTGTTCCCATCACATTAGCGATGAAATGTTTATGAATGTTATCATTGAAAGTTCCATTATGGCGAGGAAAAAAATTCGTTTAATAGAATGGCGTGGCGCATCCCCTGATCATCCTATCTTACCATCGATGCCAGAGACGAAATATCTTAAGTTCGGAATTTTTCAAGTCATTGATTAATCATCTATCGGCGGTCTTTTAAGATGCCAATGGGTTCTATCTTGATAAGCGTTCGCGATTTGAATTAATGTTTTTTCGCTTAATGCTTTTCCCATGAATTGAATTGATGTTGGTAAATTGTTTTGTCCAAATCCATTAGGCAAACATATGGCAGGAACGCCGGCTACGTTTCCAGCTGGAATTAAAGCAGGACCACCGCTTATACCAGGATAGGCTTTGTCAAAATCAACCCCAATTGGATAAGCAACGCTTGCCCTTGTGGGGGCAACGATTGCATCATATTTTGATAAGAACTCCTCAAGCGCTTTTCGCATCTTTTTTCTCAATCGCATAGCGTTTAGATATTCAACCGCTGAAACTTGAAGCATCGAGTATCCGCCAACTTTATCTCGTTTATTCCTCAGTTCTGAAATCTTGCCAGATATTATCAAATCATAAAATGCGCTTCCCCCTTCTGCGTCAACAATTGTTCCTACAACGATGCCCCATGGATGGTCAGGGAATTCAACATCATATTCAAGTGTTGCAAATTCAGATATAACTTTCAAAGATTCTTCAAAATTCTTTTTCACCTCTGGTTGTGCTTTATCGGTGGTCCCCTTGATCACTGCAATTTTAAGTTTTCGCTTGGGCAGTAATTTTGTTGAGTATTTGAAGTCAATTTTAAGTGTCGTTTCATCATTTGGGTCATATCCTGCGATCGCTGATAAAACTATTCCACAATCATCCGCTGTCCTGCACATTGGGCCAAGTTTATCAAGCGTCCATGATAAAGCCATTGCCCCGTGCCTGCTGACAAGCCCATAAGTTGGTCTTAACCCCGTGATCCCGCAAAATGCGGATGGAGTTAAAATTGACCCAGATGTTTCCGAACCAATAGCAAATGCCACGAGTCCAGCTGAGACAGCAGCGCCAGAGCCACTTGATGAGCCACCGCTCCAAAAGTTTAAATTCCACGGATTTCTTCCCGGACCTGTAAATGAAGCATCTGCATCATCATAGCCCATTCCTCCCGCGAGCTCAACCATGGCAAGTTTAGCGACAAGTATTGCTCCTGCGTTGTAAAGTTTCTTTATAACAGTTGCATCATAATCAAAAACTTGATTTTTATACGGTTCAGCTCCCCATGTCGTTGGGATCCCGCGCGTTGCGAGTAAATCCTTTGCACCAAATGGTATACCATGAAGCAATCCTCGATATTTACCTGACATTATCTCTTTTTCAGCTTGCTTTGCCTGTTTAAGTGCAAGCTTTTCAGTTATCGTAACAACAGCGCCAAGTTTCTCACCGTATTTTTTTAATCTTTCGATGTAAATTTTTGTTAATTCAACAGGCGAAATCTTTTTCGCCTTTATAAGCGCTGAAAGTTGACGGATTGAAGCAAAAGCGATATCTTTTTCTGTCATTTTTAACCTCTGTTTTTAACCTGAAATTTAAAATCTGGTTCTTCCCAATTTAAAAGTTTATAACTTAGCAATCTTTCCCTTCGCCTTATATTCGCTTCAATATCCTCACTAATCAATTTCATTTGGTCTTCCGAGAGCCTTTCACCATATTTCAACTTGATGATTTCAATAAGTTTTTGAATCTCATCATTGCTCTTTTCCTGCTGGCTTGAAATTTTTGGGATCATCGTGGAACCTATCACTGGGAAAGAAGCAGCGATTTTGAGAAATTTTCTTCTTTTGATCTTCATTTTCTTTACTCCTTTTTTAATCGATTTGATAATTTTCGAATAATTTTCCCCATTTTGATTCTTTTCTTAATCTCTCTTGAATTTTTTTCCCCTTTAAGGGCCACCAGATAAAATCGTGATAAAAATACGAACCGAAAACAAAAATATAGACAAGTGGCGTCCTGAAAAATAGGTATTGAATTCCCTTTAAAGGTCCAAACCAAAGTATATCACCAACCTTGCTTGCCAAATTATCGCCGACAAAAAAATTTCAAATTCACATTTGAAATATCCTCCCCCACAATCTCTATTTCTCTTGGATCCCCAACACCAAGTCCAGTTTCATGAGCAAGGCGAATATATTTTATGCTCATTGGATCAAATCCCATAATTTTTGCTGAGACAGCATCAATCGCAACTTGGTCGGCGCTTGCAAGAATATAATCTGTTTCAACAGGAATCATTGTTCTGGGTCCAGGTCCATTTCCAGCTATCGTTCCATCCATAATTGCAAATATCCCAGAATGAATTTCTTTTTGGATCGCAAGCAAATCAACAAGCGTTTCATGTATCCATGTGTGAGTATAGTGTCTTCTTGTATTTAAAAGACCACCAAACGCATTCTTCATAGCTCCTGTTGTAGTGGTATATATGTGAGTTTTCATAGTTGGAAGGTGAACGATGTTCTTACCAATGAAAAATTCGGGAATGTGTATCCCGTTGGGATAAACTTTGTTTAAAGCGAGCATTTTATGCTTTGGCTCATAACGAATCCATTTTATGTCCGTTTCAATAAAATTATACCTTTCCTCAACATTGTATTTTTTATAAATCGGTTCAAGTTTGTTTAGCTTTCCACCTTTAAATGGATTTGTAACGACTGTGTTATTATGTACAGTGACGAGTTTTTCAAAACCAGCGTTTTTCAGAGCGATTATCGTTCCTTCAAGTTGCCACGGCGTAGTGTTTGAACTTAAGTAGGGGAAATGCCAAGATATGTTATCTTTTAAAATGGTGGTAGAATTCTTATCAAGGTGCTTTTCAAAATCTGCAAGCTTCATCAGTTTCTCTATATCTTGCAAAACTGTCTCAGGTTTCGTCTTTAAAACCGCTACTTTGGAGCGAGTCATAAACAAATTTTTCTTTTTGATTTAATATAAGCCTAAAGTGTTAAAAATTCAATCTTTATGTTTATTTTTGTAAATTTGTCGGGAAATGAAAACACATAAACAAAAGCACATCTATTTGATGACCCTCGACATAGATTCATCTCGGCGTGGAATGAAATATTCAATTATTGAAGGAATATTCGCAACGGTTTTCATCGCTCTTTCAACAGGTGCATTCCTTATCGGGTATGCTTTGATGTTAGGAGCGAATGAATTTGTCATCGGGCTAATTGGTGCTATACCTTTTGTTTCACAGACAATGCAAATTTTGGGAACTTACCTTTTGAAAAGATATGAAAGCCCTCGGAGAATTGCAATAGTTGCAAGCATTTTGAATCGCTGGGTTTGGATCATCTTGATATTTTTACCGCTTTTGAATATAAGCAGTCAAGCTAAACTTCTGATTTTTCTCGCTGTCCTTTTGATTTCTTCATCGTCTGGAAATATTCTTGCAAATGTTTGGACTACATGGATCGGCGAGATTGTTCCCAAAAGCGTTCGGGGTAGATATTTTGGTAGGAGAACTGCTTATACCAATATTGTGAACATTATAATATTTTTTGTGTCTGCATTCATACTTGACCATTTGAAAAGAGACAATATAAAAATTGGCTATTTTATTATTACATCAATTTGTTTTTTAAGCGGGCTCATTACTACCTTTTTGTTCAAAAATCACCCCGATGTTAAGATCAAAATCAACCCCGATAGTTCTTTAAAAGATGAGATTCTGAAGCCTTTAAGTGATAAAGATTTTAGAAGGTTTATTTTGTTTTTTGCGCAGTGGAATTTTTCCATTGCTCTTTCCGCTCCATTTATGTCGTTTCATATGTTGAAAAATTTAAAAGTTGATTTCTCAACCATTGCCATCTTTAACATGCTCACGATGACAATTAACATTTTTATTTTGCAGTGGTGGGGCAAGTTGATTGATAAATTTGGAGCTAAAAACGTTTTGATGTTTAATGCTTCAAACATTGCTTACATTCCAGTGTTGTGGCTTCTTGCAACTCCAGATTTCTTGCTTCCACTTTATCTTGATGCGATACTTACAGGTATAGCATGGAGCGGGTTTAATCTCGCTGCATTTAATATCCCGCTTTCAAAAGCACCAAAAGAAAGTCGCTCATCTTATGTTGCGATGTTATCGATCTTCTCTGGGTTTGGTTACTTAACAGCTTCGCTTCTTGCTGGGTATATTGCGACTTTATTCAAGGATTTTTCGCTTGAGATATTTGGTTTAAAATTTATAAATCTTCATATACTCTTCTTTCTCTCTTTCATTTGCAGAATTGTGAGCGCGATAGTGTTGTTAAGAATGCCCGAGCCTAATGGAGAACCATTTTTTGCTATGGTTGATTACATAGGTTCGACAATTTATAGAGTTTTTGCAAACCTTGGTGGTATCATACCTGTTTCAAAGGCGGAGAATCAAAATCAAGAGTAAAATTGTTTTTTCTTTACGCTTTTTTTAATTTCAATTCAAAATCAAAACAAAATTTTATAAAGAGCATGGCGCCTGAGGTATACATCGAGAATCTTTCTGAGCATGTTGGGAAAGAAGTGAAAATTTACGGTTGGGTTTACAATAAAAGGTCAAGTGGTAAAATTCGATTCATTTTAGTTCGCGATGGAACGGGAATCTTGCAATGCGTAATGGCAAAAGGGGAAACCCCAGATGAAGTTTTTGATAAATATGACCTATTGACGCAGGAGACATCTTTAATCGTAAGCGGAATTGTAAACGAAGATAAAAGAGCACCCGGCGGTTACGAACTTCACATAAAAAATATCAAGATAATTCACATCGCCCAAGACTATCCGATAACGCCAAAGGAACATGGGATTGACTTCCTTATGGACCATCGACATCTTTGGCTACGCTCGAGAAGACCACATGCAATTTTAAGAATTAGACATCGCCTCGTTAAAGCGATACGCGATTTCTTCGATTCAAAAGGCTTCGTTCTAATCGATGCACCTATCTTAACGCCAGCAGCTTGTGCAGGCACGACGACACTTTTCGAAACCGATTATTTCGACCTCGGAAAGGCATATCTTTCTCAATCGGGGCAATTGTATGTTGAAGCTGCAGCGATGGCTTTCGGAAAAGTTTATTGCTTTGGACCGACTTTCAGGGCGGAGAAATCGAAAACGAGAAGACATTTAACAGAGTTTTGGATGGTTGAACCTGAAGTTGCGTTTTATGAACTTGAAGATATAATGAACCTCGCGGAAGAATTCGTTGAATATATCGTCGGGAGAGTGCTTGAGACGAGCAAGAAAGAATTTGAAATTTTGGAGCGAAATACTGAACCACTTGAAAAAATTAAACGACCTTTCCCAAGAATTTCTTACAATGAAGCAGTTGAAATTTTAAAGAATAACGGCGTAAATTTCCAATGGGGAAATGATTTCGGAAATACAGATGAAACTATAATCTCTCAGCAGTTTGAAAAACCCGTGCTCGTTCACCATTATCCAGCAGCTGTGAAAGCTTTCTATATGAAACGTGACCCTAACGATGAGACTTATGCCCTTGCCTTTGATATGCTTGCGCCAGAAGGTTATGGCGAGATTATAGGTGGAAGCCAAAGGGAGGATGATTATGACACTTTGCTTAAGCGAATTAAAGAGCATAATCTCCCAGTTGAAGCATTTGATTGGTATCTCGACTTGAGAAAATATGGAAGCGTTCCACACTCCGGATTTGGGCTTGGCGTTGAAAGAACACTTGCTTGGATATGTGGGCTTGACCATGTGAGAGAGACAATTCCATTCCCAAGGATGATTTATAGAATAAAACCATGAGGAATTAAAATGTTAACAGTTGAAAATTTAAAAAAGACATTTGCAAATATTACCGCTGTCGATGGGGTTTCGTTTGAAGTCAAACGCGGTGAAATTTTCGGGCTCCTTGGTCCAAATGGTGCCGGAAAAACTACGACGATAAGAATGATACTTGACATAATTAAACCTGACTCAGGTGTTATAAAATTCGATGGGAGAGAAATTAACGACGAAATCAAAAGTAAAATTGGTTATCTGCCCGAGGAGCGTGGGCTTTATAGAAAAACGCGCGTTCTTGAGACAATCCTTTATTTTGCTGAATTAAAAGGTATGGATAGAAGAATTGCGCTTGAAAGAGCAAGACATTGGCTTGAAAAATTTGGGCTTATCGATAGAGCAAAAAGTAAAATTGAGGAACTTTCAAAAGGAAATCAACAAAAAGTGCAGATAATAATTTCAATCCTTCATGACCCCGAACTTATCATACTTGATGAGCCGTTTGCTGGACTTGACCCGGTAAATCAAGAATTATTGAAGGATATCTTACTTGAATTGAAGAAGGAAAACAAAGCGATAATTTTCTCAACCCACCAAATGGACCAAGTTGAAAAACTTTGCGATAGCATATGCCTTATCAACAAAGGGAAGCCTGTCCTTTCCGGTTTTCTTGCAGATGTGAAAAAAATGTTCGGGAGAAACACAATTCATATCGAGTTCGATGGGGATGGCGAACCCTTCAAAAATTTGAAATATGCTAAATCGGTCAATGTTTACCCAAACTATGCTGAGATAACTGTGGAAGAAAATGTTGACCCGATGGAAGTTTTAAAGCAAATAATTGGACATGTGAATTTAAAAAAATTCGAGATAAAAGAACCATCTCTACATTCAATTTTTATCGATGTAGTAAGTAAGGGGGCATAGATAGGGGAAAGGGCTGGAGTTTTGAAAAAAATTATTGTTCTGCTAAATTTTTTTAGAGCGCATTTAGTAAGCTTGCTTCTTTATTTCTTTATAGGTTTAAACCTATGTTCTGCATCAAGACTTTATACAAAGGTTTCTTGACGCTTGTAAAAAATGAGAACTAAGAGATAAGCGACTCACAAGTAAAGGGGAGTTCTTGAAAAATAAAATTACTAAACTTGTATTAAAAAAAGAGGTAAGCATATGGAACCGATTCAAAAATTTCAGGACTTACTTAAAAAGCTTTTTCAGTTCGAAGCCTCTGATTTGGATTTTGGCATTTATCGTATTTTGAATTACAAACGAGACAAAATTGAAGAGTTTATCAACGAGGACCTTAGAAATAAAGTTGAATCTGCTTTCGCCAAACATAAAGAGAAAATATTAACCAACATAAATGAAAAGTATGAAGAGATAAAGGAAAAGGTTGTTCAGAGTTTAGGACAAAATGCTTTTACACCTACCGGCGACCTTAAAGAAGAATTCAAAAATACACCTATTGGCAGAGAGTTCTTTTCAGTGAAAGAACAAAAAGAAGAAGCAGAAAAAATTGATGAGATAAAACTTCAGGTATTCAATGATCTGTATAACTTTTTCTCTCGGTACTATGAAGAAGGTGATTTTGTTCCACAGTATCGCTATTCTATCAAAGGACACAAGTATGCTATTCCTTACAATGGTGAAGAGATAAAGCTATATTGGGCAAATTCAGAGCAGTATTACATAAAAACAGGTCTACTTTTTAGAGATTACACATTTAAAAACAGCGAGTATAAAGTTATTTTTCGGACTGTAGAAGCAAGGGAGGAATTAGGATCAAATAAAGCTACAAAAGAAAGATTTTTTGTCTTAGATGATGAAGTGCCAGTTGAATTAGGGGGCAAAACTTTAATAGTCCGTTTTCAATACAGAGAATTGACAAATGAAGAAGTAAAAAATTATGGGGTTGAAGGTGGAAGTAATATTTCAAAACAAGAAAAAATAAATGAGAAGAGTTATGAAAATATTTTGGGGAAAATTGACGATGTTAGATTAAAAGGTTTGTTAATGGAATTAAAGAATGAAAAACCAATTCTTCTTTATCAACTAAATAGGTTTACAGCCAAAAACACAAAGGATTATTTCATTCATAAAAATCTGAAAAAGTTTTTGAGTGAGCAATTGGATTATTTCATAAAGGCAGAGGTTTTAGATATTGAAACATTGGAAAAAGAGAGATTTTTAGATAAACACATTACTCGTGCCAAGGTAGTGCGCGAGATTGGGGAGGAGATAATTGATTTTCTGTCGCAGATTGAAGATTTTCAGAAGAGGTTATGGGAAAAGAAGAAGTTTGTAATAGAGACTAACTATGTGATAACGCTTGATAGGATGGGAAGTGTTGAGTTGATAGAGAGGTTGTTAAATCATTCTAATTTTGGCAAACAGGTTGAAGAATGGAAGGCTTTAGGGCTTGTAGATGATGATTTTGATAAGTGGAAGGTTTTGGAAAATAAATTAAGTGGTAAGGAACTATCAAAGAGGTATCAGTTTTTACCAATTGATACTAAATACTTTAAGGACTTAGAGTTAGAGATTTTAGAGCTTTTTGAGGATATAGACGAAGCTTTAGATGGTTTGTTAATAAAGAGCGAAAACTGGCAAGCTTTGAACTTGCTTTTGAATAAGTACAAAGAAAAGGTGCAGACGATTTATATTGATCCGCCATATAATACAGGTAATGATGGATTTTTATATAGAGACAGATTCCAGCATTCCAGTTGGCTTACAATGATGGAGAATAGGTTGAAATTAGCAAAAGAATTTTTAAGAGATGATGGAGTTATTTTTGTAAGTATAGATGATAATGAGATTAATAATCTAAAGAGTTTAATGGAGGATATTTTTTTACCGGATAACTTTATAGTAAATATAGTTTGGAAATCTCGTGATTCAGTATCTAACGATGCAATTGTTTCACAAAATCATAACTATAACTTAACCTTTGCCAAAAATCTTACAACTATTAGAAAAAGAATTGGACTTAATAATTTCAGGCTGCCACCCAGCGAAAGGGGTTTTAGTAATCCTGATAATGACCCAAGAGGACCTTGGAAAAGTGTCCACATAGAAATATCTGGAGTTCACATAAGCGAAGGATTAATTTATGAAATAGAAGATCCTTATGGCAACAAATACTATCCCAAAGAAGGGGCATGTTGGAGATTTGCGAAAGACACCTTCTTAAAATATGTTAAAGAAGGACGCATAATTTTTGATCCTAAGGGAAGGCAAAAACCCAGGTATAAATTATACCTTAATGAAATTTTAACTACTCCAACATCTTGGTGGGACGACTGCGCTACTACTACAGAAGGAACTATACTAGTTAAGTCGTTATTTGGTAAAAAGGTTTACACCAACCCCAAACCTATCGAATTGATTATAAAAATGTTGAAACTATCAAGTGCTGCGAATTCTATCATCCTTGACTTCTTTGCAGGTTCAGGAACTACTGCTCATGCAGTTATGAAACTAAACAAAGAAGATGGTGGTAAAAGGAAATTTATCCTTGTAGAAATGGCAGATTATTTTGAGACAATTATAATTCCACGATTAAAGAAGGTTGCCTACTCTTTCAATTGGAAAGATGGCAAAACACAAGATACCGATGGCATTAGCCAATTCTTCAAATACCAAATCTTAGAACAATACGAAGACACACTTGATAACATTGAATTAAAAGAAAATCAAAAAATGCTTGAGCTTTTTAAAGATCAATACCTACTCAAGTACTTCCTGGATTACGAAACAAGAGAAAGCCCATATCTTTTAAACATTGAAGAGCTTAAAAATCCTTTTGAATACAAGTTAAAAGTTAACCTTTCAGAAGTTGGAGAACCAAAGGAAATGGTAATAGATATTCCTGAAACATTTAATTATCTTTTGGGATTAAAAGTCAAAAAGATAAAAGCAAGAAAGGATGCTTCACGGAAATACTTATTTATCCTAGGTGAAAAGGAAGGGAAAAATTATGCCATTGTTTGGCGTGAGTATAAAGACAACTGGGAGGATGAAGACTTCAAAAAAGATAAGGAATTTATCATCAAAGAACTTTCGGAATGGAATGCTCAAGTAGTTTACGTGAATGGGCAAAGTGTATTGACGCCAAACTTTGGAAAACACCAGGTAGAGATTAGATATATTGAACTGGAGTTTAAGAAATTAATGGAGAAAAATTATGAATGATAAATACAGAGGCGCAGAATGGATAAGAGTTGACTTGCATCTACATTCTCCTTTTGTTAAAAGTTTCAAGTTACCATCCGGGATTAATTTAGATTCAGATAAAGAGAAAATTGTCAGAGATTATGTAAGAAAAATTAAAGAAAAAGGTATCCAAATTGGAGCAATTACAGATTATAACGGAATTCAAAAAGAATGGTTTATTCCTATAAGAGATGAAGCAGAGAAAGAAGGAATTTTAATTTTACCAGGCGTTGAGCTATCTATTTCCTTAACAGGCGGTAAATATGGACTTCACTTAATTGTCATATTTGATAACACAATTGATATAGATGGTCTAAATACTTTTCTCCATAGCCTTGATAAAGATCCACAAGAAAAACTATTAAATGGCAGAGAGCATCGGGAGATTAACTCAAAATATGAGCTTGAAGAAATGGTTAAGCTAATAAGAGAAAAATACAAATGCCTGATAATTTTTGCTCATCCAGAAGAGGATAAAGGTTTATTCAAGACTTTTTCACCAAAAGAATCGGCGAAGTATATTTCAATTATCAGACCTGATGCCTTGGAATATTTTTCAAATGATTGGAAAAGTAGATTAGTTGATACAAATGAAATAAAAAAAGAACTACTCGAAAGAATAGCAATCCTTGAAAGCTCAGACCCTAAATCTATTGATGAGATTGGAAATAAATTAAGAGATAGGAAGATACGGGCTACTTATCTTAAACTTAGTGATTTTTCACTCTCTGCCTTAAAACTTGCTCTTCATGACCCTGAAGTGAGAGTAAAACTCTACAAACCTCCTGAGATGTTTCATAGTAGAATTACCCGTGTTACCATTAATGGAACAACCTTTCTAAAAGATTTAAATCTAAATATAAATCCTGAACTTAATACATTCATAGGTGGCAGAGGAGTTGGAAAATCCGCAATCATAGAGTCAATAAGATATTGTCTTGACCTCCCAGTGTATGCTGAGGAATCACAAAAGATTGATTTTGTTTACGCAGTGGTGGGTAGCGGTGGTGAAATCAGCGTGGAAATCGATAAGTATGTGGGAACAAAAAAGACTTCATATAAAATTAGCAGAATAATCGGAAAAGAACCAGAAGTGTATATGGAACACAATGTAAAATTAGATTACAAACCGTCTGATATATTTGAAAAGGGAAAAGAACCTATAATAATTGGACAAAAGGAACTTTACCACATATCACAAGATGAAAGCTTTCTTTTACAACTAATAGACCAATTTATAGGCGATAGAATAAAAGAAAAACAGAAGGAATTTGAAAATTGCAAATTTAAATTAGAGGAAAATGGGAGAAAAATCTTAGATTTGGAGAAAAAACTTTTCAAAAAAGATGAATATGAACAGCTACTCAGAAGAATAGAATCTAAGATTAAAGAATACGAAAAACTTGGTGTAGCCCAAAAATTAGAGAGATATACCAATATTCTGGAAGACGATGAAAAGATCAATTCAGCTTATGAAAAATTTAGAGAAATTATTCAAAACATTGAAACTGCTTTAA
>NZ_CZVS01000031.1:0-23665 GCF_001535985.1 Candidatus Kryptonium thompsonii
CAAAAAAGTTCTTGTAGTCGGCGCTGATAAAATGAGTTCAATCGTTGATTATACTGATAGAAATACATGCGTGTTATTTGGCGACGCTGCAGGTGCTGTTTTGCTTGAACCTACTGATGACCCTGAGTATGGAATTATCGATCATGTTTTTTACATGGATGGGTCTGGCGGGAAATATCTCTATATGCCTGGCGGTGGGAGTTTAAATCCACCAAGTCATGAGACAGTTGACAAAAAGATGCATTATATTTACCAAGATGGGAGAGCAGTTTTCAAGGTTGCGGTTGTTGGAATGGCGGATGTTTCCGCCGAAATAGTTGAGAGGAATGGATTAACGGGCAAAGATATTGATTGGCTTGTTCCGCACCAAGCGAATTTACGAATAATAACCGCAACAGCGGAGAGAATGGGGCTTGATCTATCAAAAGTTATGATAAATATCGATCGATATGGAAATACAACAGCGGCGACGATCCCACTGTGTTTATCTGAATATTGGGAATGTGGGAAATTGAAACCTGGGCATATGGTTGTTATGTCTGCATTTGGTGCTGGTTATACATGGGGTGCGGTATTAATGAGATGGTCGCTTCCTAATCCACCTAAGCCGAGACCTGATGTCGCAAGGTATTGCGAGGAAATGGACAGCAGGCGATTTGAGATGGTGGAGGAATTGAAAATAAAGAATGAAGTTGGTAAATGAAAGTTGCTTTTATATTCCCAGGTCAGGCTTCACAGTATGTAGGGATGGGGAAGGATTTATATGAAAACAGTCAAATTGCAAGGGAGATTTTTGATGAAGCGGAAGAAATACTTGGTTTTGAATTGAAAAGAATTTGTTTTGAAGGTCCCGAGGAAGAATTAAAGCGAACAAAAGTCACTCAGCCAGCGATCTTTGTTCATAGCTATATTGTTTCAAAGCTTATTAATGGCAAGTTAAAAGCTGATATGACTGCTGGTCATTCGCTTGGAGAATATTCAGCGCTTGTTTATGCTGGCGTGTTAAGTTTTGAAGATGCCTTAAAAATTGTGAAACTTCGGGGTGAGCTGATGCAAAAGGCAGGCGAGGAAAACCCTGGAACAATGGCTGCAATTGTTGGACTTGAAGATGTGAAAGTAAGAGAGATTTGTGAAGAAGTTAAAGATGGCGTAGTTCAGCCTGCAAATTTTAATGCCCCTGGACAAATTGTAATATCTGGTGAAGTTGAAGCAGTTAAAAAAGCTATGGAACTTGCGCAAAAAGCTGGGGCGAAGATGGTTAAAGAACTTGTCGTAAGCGGTGCCTTCCATTCTCCACTTATGGAAAGTGCGAAGGAAAAGCTTAAAGAAGCCCTCGACGAGGTTAAGTTTCACAAACCATCAATTCCAGTTTATTTCAATGTGACCGCAAAACCTGCCTTTGAACCTGAAGAAATAAAAAACCTACTTTATCTTCAAATAACAAGCCCGGTGCTCTGGTCTCAGATCATAATTAACATGGCTTCAGATGGAGCGACGAAATTTTATGAAATTGGGCCCGGGAAGGTTTTACAAGGTTTGGTTAAAAGAATAATTTCAAATGTTGAAATAGCTGGCTTTGATAAACTTAACGATATCGAAAACTTTAATGGATAAGCGAAGGCTATGGAAAGCACAGTAAAAACTTCTGCAAGCGAAAGAGAAATTGTTCAAGTTAAAAATTACAAAATAGATACACTTGTTTTTACCGCTGGGTTTGTTCCGTTCTGCAATGTTCCAGTTTGCCGTGCAACTTGCTGTTATTGGGGAGTTTATGTTGATGTTAAAGAAAGGGAAAAGATCCTTGAATACAAGGATTTAATTTTGAAATATATGGATGAAACTCAACCGCATGATGTTGAGCTTTGGTTTGAGAAGGAAGAGTGGGATGATGCTGATTTCCCATCGGGTAAGTGTGTTGGGACAAATGTTTATAATGGTAAGTGTGTATTTTTAACGAAGGAAGGGTATTGTGTTTTGCAGATCGCTGCAGAAAAAAATGGAATGTATAAATGGGCTTTGAAACCATTTTATTGTTGTATTTATCCCTTAACTTTTTGGGAAGGTGTTTTAACTTATGATGATGGACATGCGCAGGATTTGCCATACTGTGGGATAAATGCAGTGCACAATCACGCTGGGCCGGTGGTTGAAATTTGTAAAAACGAATTTGTCTATGTTCTTGGTGAAGATGGTTATGCAGAGCTTTTAGAGATTTATAAAAAGTGGAAGCAGGAAAATTCAAATATAAGCGGGGTTAAATAATGGATGACTTTAAAAACAAGGTTGCTATAGTCACAGGTGGTTCAAGAGGAATAGGCAGGGCTATTGCTAAAGTTCTTGGCTCGGCGGGGTGCTCCGTTGTGATAACTTATAAAAGTTCAGCACAACAAGCACAGGAAGTTGTTGACGAGATTTCAAAAAATTCGAAAGCTATGGCAATTCAAGCGGACTCTTCGAAATTTGAAGATGCTCAAAGGGTTGTGGACGAAGTTTTGAAAAATTTCGGCAAAATTGATATACTTATTAACAACGCCGGAATTACAAAAGATAATTTGTTGCTCAGGATGAGTGAAAGTGATTGGGATGATGTAATTGAAACTAATTTAAAGGGAGTATTTAATTTTACAAAAGCAGTCATAAAACATATGATAAGCCAAAGGTCGGGAAAAATAATCAATATTGCTTCCGTTGTTGGATTGATAGGTAACCCTGGACAGGCAAATTATGCAGCTTCAAAAGCTGGAATTATCGGTTTTACAAAGGCATTAGCGAAAGAAGTTGCTTCGAGAAACATACAAGTGAATGTCGTTGCGCCAGGTTATGTTGAAACGGAGCTGACGGGAAAATTAAGTGAGGAGCAGAAGAAAAGACTTTTTGAAATGATACCAGCGAAGAGGATAGCCAAACCTGAGGAAATTGCGTATGTTGTCAAGTTTCTTGCTTCGTCTGAATCTGATTATATCACAGGTCAAGTTATAGTTGTTGATGGTGGTCTAACTGCATAAAAATAAAACCAAAAACAAAAAGAGGAGAAAAACATGGACATTGAAGCAAAGGTCAAGCAGATAATCGTGAACAAATTGAATGTAAGTGAGGATAAGGTAGTCCCCGAGGCGTCTTTTATTAATGATCTTGGTGCTGATTCGCTTGACACTGTTGAGCTTGTTATGGAATTTGAGAAGGAATTTGGTATTCAGGTTCCAGACGAAGATGCGGAGAAGATAAGGACAGTCGGAGATGCGATTAACTATTTAAAGCAAAAGCTCGGGCAGGCGTAAAAATCTTTACGGGGGAGCGTTTGTCTCTCCCCTTTTTATTTTGTTAAAAACAAAAATTACACTGAATTATGTTCAACCGTAAAAGGGTTGTGGTCACAGGGATGGGCGTAATATCGCCCGTTGGGTTAACTATTGATGAATTTTGGAAAAGTTTGTTGGAGGGTAAAAGTGGTGTCGATTATATAACAAAGTTTGATACAACAAATTTTACAACTAAGTTTGCAGCTGAGGTAAGAAATTTTGATCCTACAAATTACATGGATAAAAAGCTTGCCCAAAGGATGGATATTTTCACCCAGTTTGCGATGGCTGCAACTGAGATGGCAATTCAAGATGCTGGACTTAACTCTGATTCAAAATTAGATAAGGAAAGAGTAGCTGTTGTCTACGCATCTGGAATTGGAGGTATGTGGACTTATCATAATCAACATGAATTGTTGTTTAAAACGGGAACACCAAGGCACATAAGTCCATTCACTGTGACAATGATGATTGTCGACATAGTTGCTGGATATATTTCAATAAGATATGGTTTCAAAGGACCAAATTATGCGACTGTTTCTGCTTGCGCAAGTTCAGCAAATGCGATAACGGACGCGGTTATGTTAATTGAACGAGGGCTTGCAGATGTAGTTATAACTGGTGGAGCTGAATCTGCCATTTGTCCGATGGGAATTGGTTCATTCAATGCTATGAGAGCCCTTTCAACAAGGAACGATGAACCTAAAAAAGCAAGCAGGCCGTTTGATGCTCAGCGTGACGGTTTTGTGATGGGTGAGGGTGCTGGAACTTTGATACTTGAATCGCTTGAACATGCTTTGAATCGAGGTGCAAAAATTTATGCTGAAGTAGCGGGTTTTGGTCTTACGGCGGATGCGTATCATATAACTGCTCCAGCTCCAAATGGTGAAGGTGCTGCAAGATCAATGTCAATAGCACTTAAAGATGCTGGACTTCAACCTGAGGACATCGACTATATCAATGCACATGGAACCTCGACCAAGGAAAATGATAAAAATGAAACTCAGGCGATTAAAACTGTTTTTGGCGAGCATGCATATAAGCTTGCGGTGAATTCGACAAAATCAATGATAGGTCATCTCCTTGGCGCTGCTGGGGCGGTTGAGGCAATCGCAACAATTTTAACAATAACCACAGGCAAAATCCACCCAACGATAAATTATGAATATCCAGATCCCGAGTGTGACCTTTTCTATGTTCCTAATCAAGCGATAGAAAGGGAAGTAAAAGCGGCGATTTCAAATTCGTTTGGCTTTGGTGGTCATAATGTTTCAATAGTTTTCAAAAAGTTTGAAGAATAGTTTTGATTAAGTTAATTAAAAAGCTATACGCGTTTTTAAATCGTAGGGATTCGAAACTGATAAGCAAAGATAAGTTTAAAGAGCTTGAAAAAACTCTTGGAGTTAAAATTCATAACAAGGATATTTTTATTCAAGCGCTGACGCACAGATCGTTTGTTCCTGTTGCAAAGCAGAAGTATGGAATAAAACTTGAATCAAATGAGAGGCTTGAGTTTCTTGGCGATTCAATTTTAAATCTTGTTGCTGGAGAATTTCTATATAAAGCATATCCATTCGCAACTGAGGGAAGATTAACTCGTTTAAGGTCACGAATTATAAACAAGGGGATTTTAATTAAGTATGCTTATCTTTTGAAGCTTGATGAGTTTATACTTCTAAGCCACTCTGCCAGGCGAGCCTTAATGCAGGGATATAATTCAATGCTTGCGGATGCGTTTGAGGCAATTGTTGGGGCAATATATCTTGATTCGGGGTTTGAGAAGGCAAAAAAATTTTTAGCTCGTGTTTTTAAGGAGTTAATTGGAGAGTTCGATTTAAGTTTTTACGAGTCGACAAAGGAGCATTATAAAAGCATACTCGTTGAATATTCTCATAAGAAAAATCTTGAGGTGTCTTACAGAGTTGTAAATGTTGAGGGTCCTGAACATGAAAGGGTTTTCACTGTTGAAGTTTTACTTGGGGGACAAGTTGTCGGGGTGGGGCAAGGCAAAAGCAAGAAGGAAGCCGAAAAATTTGCAGCTTACGACGCTCTCGTTAAACTTGGCCTCATTGAAAAGCCCGTAAGTTGAAATTTACCTGAATTTTTACAAATTTATACTAGTGAAAAATAAAGCTAAGCTTTTAAATGTTAAGAAGTTTATTGGGTTTGAAGTTTTTAATTTTGCTTCTTCATTTTAATATCACAGCGCAAAATATATGGTTCTCCGAGGATTTCATTGGCTCGAAGCTAAGTAGCGTATGGATTCCTATATCTGGCGATTGGGAGATCGAAAATGGTAGGCTCAAGTTAAAATCAGAAAATAAATCATCACTTTTGGGATTGAATTTTTTAATCCCACCAAAGTCAAAATATACTGTAAAATTAAAATTTTCGGGGGGTAATATCTTAATTCTGTTTAATGTTTACGATATTTACTCGTTTCGCGCTGGAAATTATGTTAAATTGCTCAACAACGCTGTTTACACTGGAATAATTGAGCCAACAGGGGAAGAAAAAATCAAAAAATTTGCATCGCTTTCTCAAACAACGGATAAATTTAGAACAATATCTATTGAGGTCGCTTCTGAAAAATACACTGTCTATCTAAATGACAAGAAAGTGTTGGAAGAAAATTTATATTTTAACTCTGGCTTTATAATTCTTGGTGTGGATAAGGGAAAAGCAGAGATCGATTACTTTATAATTTCATCCCGTGAAAAGTATAGAACAATCGAGGATATGAAAAGGGTTAAAGAACCTTTGCTCGATCATATAAATTCGATAGCAGTCATCAATGAATCGAAGTTTGCAATCTCAAGTGAACTTTATTCACAGGTTCAGGTGCTTGATATTACTGGGAATGTTCTAAATAGATTTACATATTTGAGGTGGGCTGGCGGGGTAATGCATTTTAAAGATGGTTTGTATATTTGTGATGTGGGTAAAATAACAATCGTTTATCCCGATAAAACTATGAGTGTTGCCCAATTTTTTGTAAAGTATCCGAATTATATAGCCACGGATGGTGAAAGATTTTATGTCATTGATGATGGAGCAATTAAAATTTTTAACCGTAATTTTAATCTTATCTCGTCCTTCTCGGATCCTGAAAAATTAAAATTTCCAACCGCTGTATCTGTTGATAAGTATAACATTTATTGCACTGATCCAGAACTCGGTCAAATTGTTGTTTATTCAAAAAAGAGACACAGTAAAATTTTTGCGTGGGATTAAAGATATTCTAATCGCGCCAGTTGATGTAAAGTATGATTCGACATTAAATTGCTTATTCGTTGCCGATCTTGGGCTTAAAGGTATCGCAAAGGTTGTGGGTGATAAGGTTGAAAAGATTTTTAAAGCTGAAAATCTGGGTGGGTTAAAATTCCCCCGCAGCCTTGATTTAAAATCGGGTTTGATTTTCATTGCTGACGCTGATAAAATTGTATGTGTTGATACAACACTTGCAGAACGCTCGGCAAGATTGGTTCTGCGAAGCAAGTGAATTTCAAGTTATGGTTTAACTTCAAATTTTTCAACGAATTTCGAACACCATCCTTCGGAGTTAGAACAATAGAAATATGTTAATTCCCCCCTTAATGATTTTAAATTTTTTGTTTTGCTTTTTAACTTAACAATTATCGGTTTTTGTGTGTCGATATAATTTTTTTCTGTTTTATCAAATTTGATTTCTAAAATTTCAACGGGTGGGTCATTGAATTTTATACTTGGTGCAGGCTCAGAGTTTATGTGAATCCCATTGGTTGGTTTTAGGGTGACGATAAGAGCAAATTCGTTATGTTTGCCTTTTTCAAGTTTAAAATCTGAAGAAACATATTTATTTTTACTCAATTGTGGGTTAGTGAGCAGGAAGATTGCCAAGATTATCGCGAGCATTTTTTAATCTCTTCTGTATTTTATTTCTCCCTCATAAATTGTCATATGAACATTGAAATCTTTATCAAGCACAACTATATCAGCATCCTTTCCGGTGGCGAGTATCCCTTTGCGATGTTCTTTACCAAGGACGCGTGCGGGATTTAGCGAAGCCATTCTAACTGCTGATGTAATTGGAACATCGACGAGCTCGACCATGACCTTTACCGCTCGTTCCATGGTGAGCATACTTCCAGCTAAAGTGCCATCTTCAAGAAATATCTTTTTGTCTTTAACGATAACTTTTTGATCGGCGAATTCATATTCGCCATCTGGCAGTCCACACATTTTCATTGCATCGGTTATAAGTATGATCCCGGAAGCTCCTTTTATTTTGTAAAGGAGTTTCATCACCATGGGATGTACATGGATTCCGTCAGCGATGAGTTCTATTTTAAGCTCATCAAAGAGAAGTGAGCCTGTTATAACGCCAGGGTCACGGTGGTGAAATGGTTTCATTGCATTGAACATATGTGTCACATGAGCAGCGCCATTATGTATCGCTGTTTGAATTTCATCTATATCCGCAATTGAATGTCCAATTGACAATATAACTCCATCAAGAGCAGCCTCGCGCATGACTTCATAAGCCCCAGGAAGTTCGGGAGCAATTGTCATTATTTTTATGAAACCTCGTCCCGCATCTCGTAATGTATACCACGCGTCGAGCGAAGGTTTCAAAAGGTAATCTGGATTCATCGCTCCCCTTTCTTCTGGATTTAAAAATGGACCTTCAAGATGTATGCCCCAGATGTTCGAATGGTTTTGTTCTATAAAATCGGCGAGTCGTCTCAATTCACGAATGAATTCTTTTTCTGGCTTTGGGTAAAGCGTTGCAAGTAAACCAGTTGTGCCATGCTGGAAGAAAAATTCACTTATTTTGAAAAGTGCATCCTCATCCTCGTCCTCAAAACCATATCCAAGTCCACCGTGAACATGAAGATCGATGAATCCAGGCACAGCATACATGCCCTCGAAATCAAAAAATTCATATTCTTCGTCTGGTTCAAAACTTAAATCTTCAAGCTTTCCTATCTCTGCTATTTTCTTTCCCTCTATTATTATGCCGGAGTTTTCTATTATTCTGAAGGGTGTAATCGAGTTGACATTTCGTAAGACAATCTTTTTCACTACGCAAATTTTGTTTTGTTTTTAAATTCATACTCAAGAAACTTTTTCTTGAATTTTTTAACTGTCTCTGTTACATCATTTGATTTAAAAACCGATGAGCCAGCGACGATTATATCAGCCCCAGCTTCAAGTAAAAGCTCAACATTATTGATATCAATCCCGCCATCAACCTCGATTTCAACATTAAGATTTCTTTCGGTAATGATTTTTTTAGCCTGAACAACTTTTCTTAATGAAGTTTCAATGAATTTTTGTCCCCCGAAGCCGGGGTTAACAGACATTATCAACAGGAGATCAACATAGTCGATAATTTCTTCAACGGCATAAACAGGCGTAGCGGGATTTATAGCGACGCCAGCTTTTGCGCCGGTTTGTTTAATTTTCATTATTGTTCTATGCAAGTGTTGGCACGCCTCATAATGAACTGTTATTATGTCCGAGCCAGCGTTTCTAAATTCGTCTATGTATTGGTCTGGGTTTGAAATCATAAGATGAGAATCAAGGGGCAAGGAAGTTAATTTTCTTATCGCTTTAACTATCATCGGTCCAAATGTTAAATTCGGAACGAAATGCCCATCCATTATATCGAGATGAAAAAGGTCTGCTCCACCTTCTTCTGCTTTCTTTATTTCATTTTTGAGATCGGAAAAATCGGCGGACAGTAAAGATGGTGCGAGTTTAAACATTCTATTCTCAATAGTTTTGTTTTTGCATTTCTGAAAGTTCCTTAGCAACGAAGATATCAACGGATGAACCTTTAGCAACAAAAAAGCCAGGTCTTGGGAATTGCTCGATTACGGTATTCGGTAGAACCGTAGAGCTTGGTTCGTAAACAATTTTACCTATGCGAAGCCCAGCCTCATTTAAAATCCTTTCAACTTTTGAAAGTGGAATTCCGATTAAATTGGGAACCTGTGTTTTTCCCTCCGCATCTCCTAAACTTACAACAACTGAGACTGGTGTCCCAATTGAAACTTTCGCTTTTTCGGGGATTGACTGTGAGAAAATCGCTCCCTCGGGGAAATCCTCGGAGAAGTCATATTCAACAGCACCAAGTCGTAATCCGAACTTTTCAAGTGTTAATTTAGCCTCACGAACCGACTTTCCAATAAGTGATGGAACCTCAACTTTTTGTTCGCCTGAGCTGACAACAAGGTAAACACGCCTTCCCTCTTTTATCTTCATCTGTGGTCTTGGGTTTTGAATTATCACATATCCAGCGGGAAATCTCGCATCATGTCGCTCGGTTACATTTTCAAGCTTGAGATTTAGGGAATCAATTATTTGCTTTGCTTCTTCAAGTTTTTTACCGATAAGATTTGGCATTTCAATTGATTTAACTGAGTTAACATAAAATGGCATCACAGCTTTATCCATTGCTAAAACAAAAAGAACAAATACCGCAGCAATTATAAATAATTTTTTGAGACGTTGCTTTTTCATCTTTGTGATGTGATAATGTTTTTGCTTTTGTAAAAAATATAAAATAATTTCAGAATTCACAAATTGTGGAGATTTCGGGAAAATGCTAAAAGAATCATATTGAATTGACACTTTGACATTTGCGTGGCAAAATTTCAAGGGATTGTTGTCACTCTGACAGATTTTGCGTTGTGGCTAAATGAATGATTTTTAATTATTTCAAAGTGGCACAATATTTGAATTTATATTTTAGTGGAAGTTTGAACAAAAACAAAAAATAAAAAATCGGTAAGGAGGTGAAGAACCATGACACTCATCAGATGGAGCCCAATAAGAGATCTTGCAACAGAAATCTTTGACCTTCAAAAAGAAATAAACAGAATGTTTGACAGATTTTTCCGTGGTTTCGAGGACGAAGAAATTAGAATGATAAGTTGGAGCCCGAGGGTTGATATATCTGAGACGGATGATGAATACATCGTAAGAGCTGAGATTCCTGGGGTTAGCAAGGATGATGTTAAGATAACGATAAAGGATGATATTCTTACGATAAGTGGTGAGAAGAAACAAGAGAAAGAAGCGAAAGGTGAGAATTTCCATAGGATTGAGCGAGTGTATGGTTCATTCTCGAGATCGTTTGCTCTGCCAGGCAGTGTGAAAGTTGACAAGGTTGAGGCTAAGTTTAAAGATGGAGTTCTCACAATAAAACTTCCGAAAGTTGAGGAAGCAAAGCCACGGGAAATTGAGATCAAGGTTGATTAATTCAGAAAATCCCGCCAACTTTTGGCGGGATTTTTTTAATTTTTAAATTATATAGAGGTTGTAAAAACAAATTCCCAAAAAATCAAATGGTAATGGAAGCACAAGCAAGGAAAAAAGGTTTTACTGAAATTTTAAAAAGTTTATTTATGCCATATTTTTCTGAAAAGGAAGAGCTTGTGAAAATTTTAAATGAAAATTATTCAAAGGAGATTGCTATTGCAAAGATGCTGGAGGAACATTCCGAGATGATACCGTTTGATTTTTTGAGGGAAAGGTTGAAGAAAGTTGCAGAAGAGGAAAGAAAGCATGCTGAAAGGTTAAGGCAAAAAATTATAGAACTTGGGGGAAGCGTAAATCCATCGCCGAGAATATTTGATGTAAAAACTGAAACAATTCACAACCAAAAAGGTTTTAGGAAACTCGTTGCTGATCTTGAGTTTGACAAGGAAATTTACGAGAATTACATCGCACAAATCAATAAAGTAGAGAATGATGAGATTAAAAAGTTGCTTAGGGAAATAGTTGAGGATGAGGAAAAACATAAAGATATTTTGATGGACATAGTAATGAGGTTATGTTAATTTTTTCAACAAATTAAAACAAAAGGTAATAAACAATCATGGGAGAAGAAAGCAAATTTACGAAGAGCCCCGAAAAGCATGTGCATATCCCTGAGGCGATGTCTATTTTACCGTTGAGGAATTCGGTGTTTTTCCCAAGGCAATTTATGCCCCTTTCCGTTGGGAGGGAAAGCACCATAAAGTTGATCGAGGATGCTGGGAAGACTGGAGAGTTAATTTTGATTGTTGCACAGAAAGAGCCACAGATAGAGAAGCCAACGCCAAACGATATTTACCACTTTGGAACGGTTGCGAAGATACTTAAGGTTTATAACTTGCCTGACGGTTCAAAAAGCGTATTTGTTCAAGGCTTGCATCGGGCGAAAGTTTTATCGTTTATTCAGCAGGAGCCGTATTTGAGGGGATTAATTCAGCAAGTTGATGATGAGGGTGAAATCGATATCGAAGCTGAAGCTCTTGCAGTTGCAATTAAGAATGTGTTTAAGAAAGTTGTTGAGCTTTCCCCCGACTTAACACCTGAGCAGGCAAATATGGTAAGTGGTACTGATGATATTTATGCACTTCCTGATATAGTTGGGTCAATTTTAAGTGTCTCAGTTGCTGAAAAGCAAGAGATACTTGAACAGGTGAACATAAAGGAACGCTTGAAGAAGTGTCACTTTATTTTAAATCGACATGCTCAAAGGCTTGAACTTGGAAGCAAAATCCAAGCTGAGGTTCAAGATGAAATCACAAAGAATCAGCGCGAATATTTCCTTAGGGAGCAATTGAAAGCGATAAAACGGGAACTTGGAGAAGATGAAGAAGGTGCAGAGATTAGGGAGTTGAGGGATAAAATCGAAAAGGCGAACATGCCTGAGGAAGCTCGAAAGGTTGCGTTGAAAGAGCTTGAAAGGTTATCACGGATGCATCCATCTTCCGCCGAGTATACAGTCTCAAGAACTTATCTTGACTGGCTGATAGAATTGCCTTGGAGCATATCAACGGAAGACAATCTTGATATAAAGAAAGCCGAGGAAATACTTGAGAGAGACCATTATGGACTTGAAAAGGTTAAGAAGAGAATTCTTGAGTATCTTGCGGTTCGCAAATTGAAGAATGATATGCGTGGTCCCATACTTTGCTTTGTTGGTCCACCTGGTGTTGGTAAAACATCACTTGGAAGATCGATTGCGGAGGCTTTGGGGAGAAAATTTGTTAGAATTTCGCTTGGTGGGGTTCATGATGAAGCTGAGATAAGAGGGCATAGAAGAACTTACATCGGTGCTTTGCCAGGAAGAATAATCCAAGGGATTAGAAAAGCTGGTTCAAATAATCCTGTCTTCATGCTTGATGAGGTTGATAAAATAGGTGCTGATTTCCGTGGTGATCCTGCAGCTGCTTTGCTTGAGGTTCTTGATCCAGAACAGAATCATTCATTTAGTGATCATTATATTGAAGTCCCGTTTGACCTTTCAAAAGTTATGTTTATAGCAACTGCGAATATGATTGAGCCAATTCCGCCTGCTTTGAGAGATAGGATGGAAATAATTGAGATACCAAGTTATATAGAAGAAGAAAAGTTAAACATTGCAAAATATTTTCTCGTCCCGAAGCAGATAAAAGCACATGGATTGACGGAAGACATGATAAAATTTGAGGATTCCGCACTTAGGAAAATAATCAATTCATATACTCGTGAAGCAGGTGTTAGAAACCTTGAAAGGAGGATAGCAGATATATGTCGTGGGGTTGCAAAGGATGTTGCCATGGGTAAAACCGAGCCTACAACTATAACTGAAGATGTGGTTCCTAAATATCTTGGGCAACCGAAGTATTATCATGAAGCTGCGGAAAGGATCAACAAGCCTGGCATTGCTATGGGTCTTGCATGGACACCAGTTGGTGGTGAGATTTTATTTGTTGAGGCGACGAAGATGAAAGGTAAGGGAGCTCTTCATCTTACTGGTCAGCTTGGCGATGTTATGAAAGAATCGGCGCATATAGCGTTAAGTTATATTGCTTCTAAAGCCGAGGAGTTCGGGATAGATCCCGAATTCAAAGATAAATACGATATTCATATACATGTCCCAGCTGGGGCAATTCCAAAGGATGGACCTTCGGCGGGAGTTACGATATTAACGGCTCTTTATTCTTTGTTGAAAGGCTGGGTGGTATGTAATGATATCGCTATGACGGGTGAGATTACATTGCGAGGAGCCGTTTTGCCTGTCGGCGGAATAAAGGAAAAAGTTCTTGCAGCGCATAGAGCGGGAATTAAGAAAGTTATATTGCCAGAGAAGAATAAAGCCGACATTGAAGAAATCCCAGAACAAGTTAGAAGTGAAATGGAATTTTACTTTGTAAAGGAGATGGACGAAGTTATTGAGATCGCTGTGAAAAAAGAAGTTGCTGAGGAAGTTGAGCAGGTTTAATTCCCAACGGTAAACTTTAAACCTGTGTAAATTTTTCAAAGGCGAATTATCTCATTAGTTGAGATAGTTCGCCTTTTTTGTTTTTATTGGGATTGGGTTATAGGACACCATCTGAGCTATTGAATAAAAAGCAGGATTTTTTTATTTTTGCTTTGTGTAAATTTGAAAAGACATTTAATAGCCTTATGAAAAAAATTTTTTCCATTGCTTGGTGGGAGTATATAACGAAGGTTAGAACAAAAACATTTTTGATTTCACTGGTTTTAATGCCAGTTTTTATATTTGTTTTTTCAGTCCTTCCAACTGTTTTGATGGAAAAATTCAAGGCAACTCAAAAGGTAATCGGGGTTGTTGATTTGTCGGGATGGATTTTTGATGATTTTAATAAAAAAATTTCAGAGGAGTTTAAACTTCCGAATGGCAGACAAAATTATATCATCGTTAAGATAACAACACCTACATCAAGCGATGATATTAATGAGATTAAAAAATATGCGAACCAATTGGTCATAACTGGTAAAATTGAGGGATATATTATTATACCAAAAAATTTCGGTGAGGATACCTTAAGTTTTCAATATATCGCTCAAAATGTTGGAAACTTGAATGATCTCGAAAGATTTAGAAGTGTATTGCACGAAATTCTTATCGGAGCGAACCTTGAAAAGTATGGCGTTGGGAAAGATAAAGTTAAACAGATAATAAAAACTGTAAAGTACACGACGATAAAAATTTCGAAAAGGGGTGAGGAAGAAAAAACTGACTTTATAGGTATATTTTTCAGTTCTTATATTTTTATTTTTGCGCTGATGATACTTGTTTTGACAGGCGGTCAGATGTTGATAAGAAGCGTAGTTGAGGAGAAGTCAAATCGTGTCGTTGAGCTTCTTCTTTCATCGTGCACCGCAAACCAATTGATGGCTGGGAAAATAATTGGGCTTGGCATGGTTGGATTAACTCAAATGCTTGTGTGGGCTTTGATTGGATTTTATTTTATTTCTGGATATGCACTTACATCAATAAATCTTGAGGTATTGGGTATTTCTTTGATTTATTTTGTGCTTGGTTATCTTTTTTATTCCGCTATTTTTGTTGCGATTGGGGCGCCTGTAAATTCGGAGTATGAGGCTCAGCAAGTTGCTGGATATGTGGGTATTTTGATGTTTTTGCCGATTGCCTTTGCTTTTTTAATTATGCAAAATCCAGATTTGCCATTTATAAAAATTTTATCTTTCATTCCAATCTTTACTCCTTCATTCATGGTTGCACGGATTCCGATAAAAATGCCAGCGCTTTGGGAAATTTTGGGGACAATATTTGTGCTTGCTTTGTCAATTTTAGTAATGATTTGGGTCGCTGGGAGAATTTTCAGGATTGCAATTTTAAGTTATGGGAAATTTCCAAGTTTTAAGGAGCTAATTTCTTGGATTCAAACAAAATAGGGGGCTATTCAATGTATGATGTTTCCTTTTTAACTCTTATGATAAGTACCGCATCTATAGCATTTCTTCATGCGCTTGCGCCTGACCATTGGCTTCCGTTTATAATGATAGGACGGGCGCAGAAATGGTCGATAAAGAAATTGATCTTTGTAGCCTTTATAGCTGGGATTGGACATGTTGGTTCGTCCGTTTTGCTTGGACTTTTGGGTTTGTTTATTGGTATGGAGTTAAGCAAGCTTGAGGGGCTTGAAGCGTTGCGTGGTGAAGTTGGGTTATGGCTTTTGATCGGTTTTGGGGTTGCCTATGCCATTTGGGGGTTAAAACACGCAAGGCATCCGCACAAACATGAGATCGTTGATGAAAAAATTTTAAATAAAAAAGTTGTCACTGTCTGGACATTGTTTGCTATTTTTGTTCTTGGTCCTTGTGAACCTTTGATCCCGCTCTTCTTTATCTCACTTAAATTTAAACTTGCGGGAATTCTTACAGTGGTAATAGTTTTCAGTGTTGTAACTTGGTTGATGATGATCGGGCAAGCGTTAATTGGTTATCTTGGAATTAGGCTTATTAACTTTGAAAGACTTGAGCGATATTCGCACACAATTGCTGGGGTTGTAATCGCTCTTACGGGGATTTTTATACTTATCTCAGGAATATAGAAATTTGGGCATTCAAAAATTAGTTCAAGTTCAAGAGCGAATAAGTTCCTGTGTAAACTTTTAAAAGTTAAAGAGGGAATTCTGAGATATTAAATCTTGTGTCAAGTTCGACATACTTTTTCCCTTGCTTTACGGTGGCGCAGTCCGCATAAGGGTCATGTTCAAAGAATAAAATCCAGTTCTCTTCAACCGCTCTTTTTAAAAGTTTTTTCTTTTCTTCCATTGTTATAAGAGGTTGCAGGTCGTAAGCCATGACATAAGGTATTGGGATGTGTGAAGAAGTTGGGATTAAATCGCCACAATAGACAATTGTTCTCGTTCCATCCGAAACTTTAACAAGTTGCTGACCAAAAGTGTGTCCATCGGAAATGATAAGTTCAATTCCATCAAAGATTTCAAATTCCCCATCAACGATTTCAAGTTGATTAAACTCAATCAATGGAAGAAAATTTTCAGGTAGATAGCTCGCTCTATCTTTTTCATTTGGGTTCATTGCGAGTTCAAGATTGCGTTTTTGAACATAGTAAGTTGCGTTTTTAAAAGTTGGTCTTATAATTCCATCTGAATCAATCATAGTTGCACCACCTGCGTGGTCAAAATGTAGATGGGTTAATATAACATCGGTTATATCATCTGTTTTTAAACCAATTTTTGCAAGGGAATCTTCAAGTGTATATTTTGTGTGATCGATGCCGTAGATGTCAGCATATTTTTCCTCCCATTTTTTACCTATGCCAGTGTCCACAAGAATTCGTTTATTATCTCCAATGATCAAGAGCGTTCTTAAGGCAAGTTCAATTCTATTTCTATCATCGCTTGGATTTAATTTATCCCATATTGTTTTGGGTACAATTCCAAACATTGCGCCACCATCAAGCTTGAAACGACCTGTTTCAATAGCATAAATTTCATATTTACCGATTTTCATTTTTATCTACGAGTTTTATTTTTGGTAAATTTTCAAAGTTAAAGTTTTCATTGGGTGGGGTGTTTTCTATTTTTTCAAGCCATAATTTAACTTCTGAGAGAAGCTCTGAAAGTTTTACATTCATATAGATTTCGGGGTAATCGTTGAGTTTAGCAATTGCTTTTTTGAGCTGGCTTGTTGCACCACGGAAATTTAAATTTGTAAGATGATAGAATCCAACGGCTATGTGAATTAGTCCGTGGTAAAATTTTTTTATCTCGGGGTTTCGTTCTTCGTTCCAAATCTCTTCAAGTGTATCGTGGCACTCGAAGAAAAGCTCGCTGTTAAATTCTTGCACCCCTTTTAGAAATCTATCTATAGACATTTTTAACTATTTTTTGCTATCACTTCTTTAAATCAATGAGAAGTTGAATAACTGTATCAATTCTTTGGTTGAGTTGAGCTATTTGAGAGTCAATTTTTTGATTGAGTTGGGCTATTTGTGTATCAATTTTTTGATTAAGTTGAGTTATTTCCTGTCTCAGTTGTCCTATCTCTTGTCTTAATTGTCCTATCTCCCGTCCCATTTCTTGCCTCAGTTGCCCCATTTCCTGTCTTAACTGACCAACCTGCGTGTCTATCTTATTGTTAAGATATCTAAAATCCTCTTCCTGTCTTCGTCTTATCTCGTTTACCACTTCAAGTATGCTCTTCGTTCTTTCATCTACAACTTCATATATGAGTTCGAGTGTAACCTTCTTTATTGCCTTCGTTAGTATTTCTTTCATGAGAATTTTTATTGTGTTTCTTAAACAAAACCTCACCATTAATATAGCACTAATTTTGTTTAAAGTCAAAGGGATACAATGTTGCTGGGGTTTCCCATGCTCTGTTGGCTTGGAGGGAAATTTTCAATGGTTTAATGATATTTTGGATAAAAATTTGGAATAGCGCTCGTTTGTTTTTAAATTTTTTAAAAACAAAGCGACTTGATTTGATGCGGAGTCGACTTGGTGTTATTTTTTTGACTGTTTTGATAGATTTGATAGGGTTTGGGATTGTAATTCCGCTTTTGCCTTTTTATGCGCTTAATTTCGGGGCAAAATCGTATCAAATTGGTTTGCTGGTCTCTTCGTTCTCATTCATGCAATTTATTTTCAATCCTATATGGGGAAGAATTTCGGATAGAATTGGCAGAAGACCTGTAATACTTATAAGTGTTTTCGGCTCATTTGTTTCTTATTTAATTTTTGCGTTGGCTGATTCGCTTTGGGTTTTGTTTTTATCAAGGATGCTTGCTGGTTTTATGGGGGCAAATATAGCGACGGCACAGGCATATATTGCGGACATAACTCCACCTGAGGAAAGGGCAAAAGGTATGGGAATAGTTGGAGCTGGATTTGGGATAGGTTTTGTTGTTGGACCATTAATAGGTGGGATCTTAAGCAAATTTGGTTATAATTTCCCGATATTCTTTGCTTCAGGACTTTCGCTTTTAAATTTTTTTCTTGCATTAAAATTTCTCCCCGAACCTCATTCTCGTAAATTTGAATCTCGTGGGTTAAGTTATAGTCAGGGGATTTCAGGGTTGTTTCAAAATAAAGTTTTAATTTTTCTTTATTTCACCTTCTTCGTGATAACATTTGGAATATCGATCAACTATGTTGTTTTTCCGCTTTTTACGAAGGATGTATTTAATTTTGATGCTTCACACAATGGGTTGTTGTTTGGCTATGTTGGGATTATAGGTGTAATGACGCAGGGTTATTTAGTTGGAAAATTTACAAAAAGATTCAGCGAGGAAAGGGTTTTAATAGCGGGGACATTTTTAATGTGCTTTGGTTTGTTTGGTATGATATTTTCGGTGCATTTTTTTCAATTTTTAACTTTTACAACTTTTTTTACATTTGGTAGCGGGATAACGACGCCAACTGTGTTAAGTTTGATTTCAAGGCAAGCAAAGTCTGAAAATCAGGGAGTTACGCTTGGGTTAGGTCAATCGTTATCAAGTTTGGCTCGTGTATTTGGTCCATCAACAGGTGGTTTTCTTTACGGTAATTTTGGTCAAAGATCGCCGTTCGTTCTGGGTGTGTTAGTGATGGCTGTGAGCTTTTTGTTTGCCATTGGAATTTACAATGGGGAAAAATCTAAAAGTGAATTGGGAGTGAAATGCTAACTTTGATTTTAATTCTACTTTTGATTCTGTTCTTCGCTTATTTTGCCATTGTTAATTTTGTTGGTCCATCAATTATTTTGAAACCAAAGCAGAAAAATTTTTTGGTTGATGGGAAGATGATTACATCTCCGTTGGATCTCGGTCTTGAGTACGAAAATGTTGAGATAAAATCGTTTGATGGCACAATTTTAAAGGGTTGGTTAATTCAAGCGGATAAGGAACCAATTGGAAGTGTGATCTACATCCATGGGACTTATACGAATAAAGCCTTTGGGTTGAAAAGGGCGCAATTTTTAAAAGAGGCTGGATATAATGTTCTTCTTGTCGATCTTCGTTATCATGGTGAAAGTGGTGGGGAGTTTTGCACATATGGTTATCTTGAGAAGTTTGATATTTCGGATTGGATAAGTTTTCTATTAAAGAGATTTCCTGATGTTCCAGTTGCGCTTTTTGGGGTTTCGCTTGGAGGGGCAATTGCAATCCAAACTGCTGGAATAGATAACAGGGTTAGTGCAATTATATCTGAGGGAAGTTTTGCAAATTTTTCGGATTTAGTTTTTGAACATCAGGAGAAGAAATTCAAATTTGCATCAAGGTTTTTGACCAAAAAAGTTCTTGAGAATGTTGAGAGAATCGCTGGTTTCAAAATTGATGATGTCGCACCACTTGAATATGTTAAGAGGGTTTCATGCCCAATTCTTTACATTCATGGTAAAAATGATGAAACAGTGAAACCATGGCATTCAACGGTTTTACATCGTTATACTCTTAAAGGTGAAATTCTTCTCGTTGATGGAGCTGGGCATGTGAACTCTTGGGAAGTTCTTGGGGATAAATACAAAGAAAAAATCATTGAATTTTTAAAGGAGAATTGCAATAAAAACAAAGCGTTGTGAACTATGCCAAAGGTTGCAATTTTAATGGGAAGTAAAAGCGATGAGGAGATAATGCAATTTTGTGAAAAGTATCTCCAATATTTTGGCGTTGATTATGAGAAAAAAGTTTTATCGGCGCATAGAAATCCTATTGAGACAATTGAATTTGCTCGAAATGCCGAATCAAATGGTTTTAAAGTCATAATAGCGGGAGCTGGAATGGCTGCACATTTACCGGGGGTCATAGCTGCAAATACGACTTTGCCTGTAATCGGTGTTCCGCTTCCTGCATCTGAGTTAAATGGTGTCGATGCCCTTTATTCAATTGTTCAAATGCCGCCAGGAATACCTGTTGCAACCGTCGCAATTGGAAAAGCGGGTGCGATAAATGCGGCTGTTCTCGCAGTGGAAATACTTGCCCTACAAGATGAGGAGTTAAAAAGAAAACTTGAAGAATTTAAAAAGCAAGGTTCAAAATTATGAAGTATGGACTTATTGGACACTTATGTCTTGATGTAATTCACTTGGCAGATGGCACGGAAGTTCAAAGCTACGGCGGTATATTCTTCTCTTTGGCTTCGCTTGCTAATATAGTTGATGATGGAGATATAATTTATCCTGTTTTCGGGGTTGGTGATGTTGATTACGATAAATTTATCGAGAGGATAAAAAATTATTCAAATGTTGTAACAGATGGTATCTTCAAATTTGAGGGGTTTACCAATCGAGTTCATCTTTTTTATCAAGACAGAAAGGAGAGAACCGAATGTTCAATGCACATTGCGAAGCCAATTGAATTTGAGAGATTAAAAATTTTACTTGACGCTGGAGTTGATGGAATTTTTATAAATATGATTTCTGGATTTGATATTGAGTTTGAGGTTTTAAAGCGATTGAGAAAGAATTTCAATGGTTATATTCATTTTGACATTCACAGTGCAACGCTTGGGGTTGACGAGCGAAATATAAGGTTTAGAAGGAGGATGCTTGATTGGAAGGAGTGGCTTGAAAATGTTGACACAGTTCAAATGAACGAATTTGAAGCAAGATCGATCGGCGAGGGATGGTGGAATGATGATATGCTTGCGGAGAATGTTTTAAATCTTGGCGTTAGGGCGATGGTGATAACAAGAGCGAGCCTTGGCGCAACGGTTTATTATTTTGATGATGAAATTAAAAGGGCGGATTTTAAAGCTTATGAGGTTGATGTGGTCGATCCGACTGGTTGCGGTGATGTCTTTGGTTCGGCTTTCTTTTATAAATATTCGAAAACTTTGGATCCATTGGTTTCGACCGAGTTTGCAAATTATGTTGCGGGATTGAACGCAACAATTCCAGGTTCAACCGAGATAGATAAACTTAGGGAGCTTGTGAAAAGATGAGGGTTATGGTGACTGGAGCGCATGGGCTTTTAGGGCAAGCTGTTTTGAAGTTATTTTTGAAGAGCACTAACTCTGAAATTCTTGCAACGGCGAAGGAACCGAGAACATTCCTTGATTTTGGCGGATTTGATTATACTATGCTTGACATAACATCGAGAAGCGATGTTAAAAACCTTGTCGTTTATTTCCGCCCAGATGTTATAATTAACACAGCTGCATACACTAATGTTGATGGCTGTGAGCAAAATCGTGAACTTGCATGGAGGGTAAATGTTGAAGGGGTTAGGAATCTTGTTCATTCGGCAAGGAGGGTCGATGCAAAGCTAATTCACATCTCAACCGATTATATATTTGATGGCAAAAATGGTCCATATACTGAAGAGGCGATCCCAAATCCAATTAATTATTACGGGAGGACAAAACTCGCAAGTGAAAATGAAATAAAAATTGGGGGGATAAGGTTTGCAATTTTAAGAACGAATGTTTTATATGGTGTTGGGAAAAATGTTAAAAGCAATTTTGCTCTTTGGCTTTATGAGAAGCTTTCAAAAGGTGAGAAGATAAAAGTCGTGACAGATCAAGTTGGGAATCCAACTTATGTTGATGATCTTGCCTTTGCGATTTTGAAGGTTGTTGAGTTTGATAAAGAAGGGGTTTACAACATTGGGGGAAGGGATTTCGTGGACAGGTATACATTTGCTATAAAACTTGCAGAAATTTTCGGATTTGATAAGGAGCTTATAACTCCTGTTAAAACATCGGAGTTGAACCAAATTGCACCACGACCTTTGAAGTCTGGACTTATAACTTTCAAGGCAGAAGCTGAGCTTGGTTTTAAACCTTATGGTGTTGAAGATGGGATTTCGGAGTTCAAGGCACGGCTTGAGGAAGTTTGAGTTTATGCTTTATTTTTGGTAAAATAAATAAAGTAAAAAGTTAAACTTGTTGAAAATAAATCAGTGTTAAAAGAATGCTTGATTTGAAATTTATTCGTGAAAATCCTGATATTGTGAGGCGGGCGATTGAATTAAAGGGGGAGAAAGATCATGTTGACGAAATCTTGCGACTGGATGCGAGGCGAAGGGAGCTGATTAAAAAAGGTGATATGTTGAAAGCGAGACGAAATGATGTAACCGAAGAGATAGCAAATTTGAAGAAGCAGGGCAAAGACGCTACTGAATTAATTGAGGAAATGAGAAAAGTTTCCGATGAAATTAAAGCGATTGATTCCGAACTTAAAAAGGTTGAGCTTGAACTTGAAAATTTTTTGCTTTGGGTTCCAAACATTCCACATGAGTCTGTTCCAATTGGGAAAGACAAGGAAGATAATGTTGTTGTAAGAACATGGGGTGAGATTCAAGAGTTTGATTTTGAGATAAAGGACCATTTAACGCTTGGTAAGAAGCTTGGTATAATTGATTTTGAATGTGGGGCTAAGTTAACGGGTAGTGGTTTCCCTGTTTACATTGGGAAAGGTGCGACGCTTGAGAGAGCGTTGATAAATTTTATGCTTGATCTTCACATTCAGAAGCATGGTTATGTTGAAGTTTTTCCCCCTTTTCTTGTAAATGAAGCATCGATGCGTGGAACGGGGCAAATTCCGAAGTTAAAAGATGATATGTATTATTGTCCTGAGGACGATTTATATTTGATACCAACTGCTGAAGTTCCAGTTACAAATATTCATCGTGATGAAATTCTTGATATAAGTGAGCTTCCCAAAAAATATGTTGCTTATTCTGCATGTTTTCGGCGTGAGGCGGGGTCGTGGGGGAGAGAAACTCGTGGATTTTTAAGAGTTCATCAGTTCAATAAAGTTGAGCTTGTTAAATTTACAACACCAGAGTCTTCTTATGACGAGCTTGAAGCTCTTGTGAGGGATGCTGAGGAAGTGCTTCAACTTCTTAACATTCCATATAGAGTTGTTTTGCTTTGCACAGGGGATATGAGCTTTTCTTCGGCGAAAACATATGACATAGAAGTTTGGTCCCCAGCTGAGAAAAAATGGCTTGAGGCATCAAGTTGTAGTAATTTTGAAGATTTTCAGGCGAGAAGGATGAATATAAGATTTAGAAGGGATAAAAAATCAAAACCTGAGTTCGTCCATACGCTCAATGGTTCGGGACTCGCAACATCTCGGTTGATGGTTGCGCTCTTGGAAAATTATCAAACTCCTGAAGGGAAAGTGATAGTTCCCAAGGTTTTGCATAAATATACGGGTTTTACAATCATTGAATAATCAAAAACAAAACTGTGTGAGTGGAATGAAAAAGAACGTTGCTCTGATTATGTTAATTTTTGTTTTCTCAAGTTGCACATTTTTGAGAAATATTGGATTGGTTGAAAAGAAAGAATATGTGGCAAAAGTTGGGAAAGAGATAATAACGCTTGATGAGTTTGAAAAATCGTTTGCCAAGAATAATGGTGGTTATGCAAAAGCAAAGAGTAAATCGCTTGAGGATAGGAAAAATTACCTTGATCTTTTAGTCAAATTTAAGCTTAAAGTTCTTGAGGCAAGAGCACAAAAACTTGATAAAGATCCAAATATTCAAAAAGAGATAAACGATTATTATACAACCCTTGCTCTCTCATACCTTACAAAAAGGGAAGTCGTCGATCCTGGCATAAGGCAACTTTATGATAGAAGAAAAGAGGAGATAAGGGCAAAGCATATTTTAATTG
>NZ_CZVS01000032.1:0-23391 GCF_001535985.1 Candidatus Kryptonium thompsonii
AAAGATATCGTTGATAAATTTAAACCTGAGAGTTTTAAAAGGGAAGAATTTGAAAAAATCGAGTTGAAAGCTGTAAGGGAAAGAAAAGTTTTTGAAGCTATAACTGGACGAGAAGGGGAAGAAACTCCGCTTGAAATTGTTGCAAAATCAAATTTAAGGATTGCTGATTGCTATAAAATGATGGATAACTTTGATGAGGCGATAAAATCATACCGAAATGTTATAGCAACATACACTCTTTTGCCAAGCTTAATTGAAACCGCATATATAAAAATGGCTCAATATACGCTTGAGAAGAAAGGGCTTGAAGCTGGAATTTCAATTTATAGGGAGGCAATTGATAGAAGCTTTGAGAATAAGCAATTGCAGGCAAAAATGCAATATTTAATTGCGAAGACATATCAAGACTCGCTTCGCTATGATAGGGCAGCAAGTGAATATGACCTTTATATTAAAGCATATGGTGAAGTTGCGTTCTTAATTGATTTTCCTGTTGAAGATGCAACTTATTCAAAAATTATATGTCTTTACAATGCAAAAAAATATAGAGAAACAATCTCAGAGTGTGATTCTTTCTTGATAAAATTTCCAGGTTCTAATTACATCCCAGATATGCTCTTTTTCAAGGGGATTTCGCATCTTGCAGTGGGAGAGTATGCATCGGCGGAGAGTTCATTTGTTGTTATAAAGACACAATACAAAAATTCTCCACAATATGCGCCAGCATGTGTTCAACTTGGGAGAACATATTATGAGTGGAAACGATATGAAAACGCTTTAAGTGAATTTAATGAAATACTTGCTGAGAACCCAGCTGGTTTAAACAAGGATGAGGTTTATTACTATATCCTTTTGACCTATTTTGATACCCAAAGATATGATAGCCTATTGGATATTTTCGCTAAAATTACACCTGGTTCAAGTTTTTACTTGCCTGCTTTTATAAAGGTATCAAAATCATTTAGTTTACAAAACAAATTTGCCGAGGGAGAAAAATTTATCAAGGATATTTTTAGAACCGCTGAATCTTTAAAAGACAGCATCTATTTCATTCCTGAAGTTCATTTCTCGCTTGCGGATATCTACATTGGACAGGGGAAATACAAGGATGCTATTGATGAGTTAACACTTGTCATAGATGACCCGAAGGCTAACGAGATACTTAAACTTCAATCAATTTATGCTCGTGGCTCGCTTTACTATCAACTCGAACGATATAAGGAAGCAACAACTGATTTTGAAAATTGCATCTCGAACAAGAGATTTATAGCTGATCTTTCTCAACTTATTCCCCAGGTAAACGAGAAGTTGGCGATTTCGTACATTAAAATTGGTCAGATTGAGAAGGGGATAAGTTTTATTTCAAAGTTGGTCGGTGAAACGGTTGAGTTTACAGAAAAGATTAGATACACCGCTGTGCTTGCTGAAGCATATTTTGAAGCGAAAGATTATAAAAATGCGATAAGATTTGCAAATGATGTTTTTCAAAGCGATGTTTCGGACGAGTTAATTTTTTCAAAGGCAACTTATGTGCTTGCTAATTCACATAGGGAACTCGGTGAATTCAATAAGGCGCTGAGTATTCTTTCGAAGGCTGCTGAAAAGTTTCCTAATTCAAAATTTATCCAAGATGCCTTCTTCTCAACTGGGGCAGTTTACTACGATAAGGGCGAGTATGAAAATGCGATTGAGATTTTTGATAGATTCTTAAAACTTTTCCCAAATTCACAAAACTATAAAGATGCTCTTTTCTTCCTTTCCTATTCGTATTTTAGACTTGGATACTGGGACAAGTCAGCAATGTATTTTAGAAGGTTTGTTAAAGAGTTTCCAAAGGATGAGTTAACCCCTGAGGCTTATTTTAACATTGGTGAATCTTACTATAACATGGGCAAATATGAGGAGGCAATTCGTGAGTATAGCAATGTTTATAGGATGTTCCCAAACGATGAGCTTGCTCCAATGGCTCTTTACAGCGAAGGTTGGTGCTATTATGAGCTTCAAAAACCCGAGCAAATGGTTGAATCTTTTAAACAACTTGCAAAACGCTATCCTAAAAGTGAATATGCCCCGATCGCTCTTTTTACGATCGGGGATTATTATTATAACTTGAAAGACTATCAGAAGGCTCAACAGGCATATGAGGAGTTTGTGATGTTGTATCCCGAGCATGAAAAAGTAGGTGAGGCAAGGCAACTTATTAAAGATTTAAAACTTATAAATGTTTATGCTGAGTATCAAGAGGCGATGAGATATTTTGACAACAAGGATTATCGTCGGGCGATTGAAGAGTTGACGAAGATATGGCAGAAATATCCAGATTCTGATATCGTCGTTGGGTGTCGGGTTAATATAGCGGCTGCTTATGAGCAACTTGGAGATTGGAGAACGGCGGCGAAGATGTATCAAGAAATAATCCGAGATTATGAAAATTCAAGCGATGATAATGCTCGGGCTGCTGTTATTTTCGCAAGGGAACATCTTGAATGGATAAAGAGCAACTTTAATTTTTGAAAAACAAAATTGGGCGATGATTTTATGATTCTTTTAATTCAGCAGAAATCGTGGTGGTCCTGGCTTTGGGATAACTGGCTTGTTGACATAATTATAAAGGGTGGACCATACATTATGGTCCCGCTTTTTATCTTTTCTGTAATTTCAATGGGAATAATTATTGAACGAATTTACAGATATCTAAAAATCCCGAAGGATAAAAAAATAGCACAAATGCTGGAAGAAGTTGAGGAGATTTTAAGGACAAACAAAAAGATTGAACCGGTTGTTAAATATTTTGAGAACAAAAAAAATGCACTTTCATTTGTGTTTCTATCGGTTTTGAAAAGATACGAGTTTTTACTCCAAGAGAATCGCTCTATAAACGATATGCGACAGGAGTTGATGGATACTGCGGTTGATTCGACGAGTGATTATCTTGAAGAGTTTTTGCCAATAGTTGCTACAATTGCAAATGTTGCAACATTGCTTGGACTTTTCGGGACTATTATTGGAATGATAATGTCTTTTGATGAACTTGCAAAAGGTGGACGTGGAGATCCAGCTGTTGTAGCCCATGGGATATCGGTTGCACTTTTAACCACGGCTGCTGGTTTAACTGTTGCGATACCATCTGTTCTTGGATATAGCTTTTTGAGAAGAAGGGCTGAAAAAATCACTAAACATCTTGAGCCATTTGAAAATCATTTCGTCAATACATTGCTTCATGAACATGGTAGAATAGAGTCTTATAGGGCGATCGTTGCAAGCGTTTACAGAAATGGAAGTTTAACTGAGGAAGGAGGCGAATATCTGAGGCGTAAAAGAATCGAACTTGATATTTCGGATGAGGAAGCGCGGGCTATTGAGGATGAGGTTATTAAAAGTTTAAAGGTTAAAAAAGAATGATGAACCAGAAATGAAGAAAAAAAGCAAAAATAGTGATTATTCAGTTGATATTAACTTAACACCGATGATTGATTGTGTTTTCCAGCTTTTGATATTTTTCATGGTGACAACTGTGTTTGCTGTTCAAAGTGGTTTAAAAGTTGACCTTCCAACCGCGGCATCTTCTGATGCTCCGCCGGAGAAGGATTTAACGATAGTTATCTCTTCAAATGGAGAGATGGATTTAAATGGAAGGAGAGTTACATTCGACAACTTGCAGGAGGAGATGCTCAAGGATAAAGAGATATTTGGAAGCAAGGTTTTGATAATCAAAGCTGATAAAAAGACGCTACATGGTATAGTTGTGAAAGTTATGGACATTGCAAAGTTATGTGGAATTGATCAACTTGCAATAGCCACGGAGAAAGAAGAAGAGGAAATCCAAGTTAAATGATTTAAAATGCGAGAGACGAACTACAAAATACCTGGAGTTGAACTCAGTGACAAGATAGCGCGGTTTATATATGAAAATCGTAAGGCGTTGTTAAAATTTTTAATTGTTGCATTTTTTATCCATAGCATTCCTGTAATTTTAAATATGAAGCTTCCAGAAAAGAAAGAGATTAAGCGACCGCCGACGACTGTAAAGTTTATTCAAAAACCGCCGCGTTTGACGAAAAGTATTGAGTTCAGGAAGATGCCGACAATAGTTGAACGCGTTATTCAAAGATTTGTGTCTCCTCAAAAACCTCGAATGTCTGCTCGTTCTATGACAACTGCCACTGTCCATGGAGGGACAGCTCTTGCCTCGCTTGCCAGACCAGGGGAATATGTGGAAAGAACCTACAGTCCTCCTGCTATGTTAACGGGACCAAGTTTAAACTATGATATAATGGACACCAGACATTCTGGAAGAACGATAAAAAGTTTACAGGAAGAGTTGATAAGTTATACGAACTTCATGGACAGATTTGAGGGTTGGCTTGAGCGTGGCAGAAGTAAAGAGGATTGGAGAGGATTTTTAAATGTCTATCAAGTGCAATATAGGAGCAGTAAATCAGCTCCAAATGGTGAACCAATGTGGAATTATAGACCATCTGCTTTACAGAATCTTCAAAGATACGCTATGGAGGTTCTGCCTAACCTTCAACTTAATCTCATGGGTTCAATTCGTCTCGATTCAAAAAATATTATGGATGTTCCAATTCTTATAATGATGGGCTATGATGGTGAAGTGATTTACACAAAAAACGAGGTCGAGAACTTAGCTAAATATCTTCGCTCCGGTGGTTTCTTATTCATTGATGATGGGCTTGCATCTGCTTATGGACCATTTACCAGATCTGTAAAACAGTTGATCCAAGATGCCCTTGGCTATGATGCCGTGTGGGAGAGGATTCCTAACAGTCATCCAATTTATCACATTTGGAAAGATTTTGATGGTCCGCCGGCTGGTGATGATCTTGCAAGGGTTGATTCAAGAAGACCAGCTCGTGAAATTTACAACTATCTTGAGGGAATTTGGCTTGGTGGGAGACTTGCGGTGGTCCTTTCAAATCGCGGCTATACCCAAGCGTGGGGAGATTGGCCATATTCAACTCCACCGCTTGATAACACGAGACAGTTGCAAATGGGTTTGAATATACTTATCTTCGCAATGAATCAACCTGGTGGCATTGTTGCAAAGAATAAAGAGAAAGTTGTGATGCAACAATAAGCATTTAAAAACTTAAAAATTCTTTTTTGTGGAGGCGATTTAAAATGAAGTTTAAATTTTTATCCTTTGCATTTGGTCTGTTTTTATGGGGATGCGCCTATTTCTTGAGTGAAAATTATGACGAGCAGGTTAAACCATACGAAGTAAGCAACTATAATGTGGCTGAGACGCTTGCAACGGTTATAAAAGATAGCATCAAAGTAAGTGTCAAGTTTCTTACCCCAGCTGAGATAAGAAAAATAGCTGCGGGCAAGAGATATGATAAAAAGGATTTTGAGAAAATTTTGAAGGATGAATACATAAATTATGCCCAAGAGGATAACTCCGAAATTCTTTCAGCATATAATGAATACATTCATCTCCAAGAATATGGAAACTATTACGATGTGTTCGGAAATCAAATAGCACCACAAAATATCCCAAGCCCATTTGAAGATGATTTTGGAAAAATTCCTTACATTGTTTTAAGCGTCGCCATTGAGAATTTGCGCTCTGATAAAGTAGAAATAAAGCCATCCGCCAGTGTTTTGTTGGACGATAAGCGAAATCAGTTTCGAGCTCTTGAGGTTGATGATATAATTCAAACTGAATCAATTCCATATCCGATGAGATATATAAATCCATACACCATTTATGATCCATTTCTCGCAGGGTATTTGCTGTCGAGCCAAAGGAGAGCTGAATTGAACAAAAAATTTTTGAAGGATATTTTACTTCGTGATGAAAAAATATATCCTGGTGTTGTTAGAAAGGGATTAGTTGTTTTCAGGAAGCCAGCTGAAAAGGTCCGATGGTTGCTCTTCATTTTGCCGGAGGTAAACATTTATAAGGACAATGAAAAAGTTAAATCGATTGATTTTAGATTTGAATTTGTCAGTGAAAAATAAATTTGCTCACGAGATGAAAAAGATTCTTCCTCTCTTTTTATTGTTTCTCATCTTAAACGGTTGTGATAATGTTTATCGTTTCCTCTTTTTCCCTCCGCAAAAAATTGAATATGAGATCGTTCCCGATATAGAGATGATGAAAACGGCAGGGGATACGAGCTACTACATTGGCAAAGATTCGATGACCATCGTCTTCGATAAAGGCACTTTTAAAGTTGAAATTAAATATATGAGCGATTATCAGCTTAACAATTTTGAGTTTCCCGAAGAATCCAAGGGTGGAATTTACTCTACGAATCCCTACACTTATGGCGATTGGGTTGATCCTGAGCTAGGTTATACGCCGAATCGATTTACTGTCTTTAAGGTTTCAATATATAACTACGCTGCACCCAAAATAAATTTTGATCCAGAAAATGCGATTTTGTTAAGTGACCGGGGTGATAGATTTATTGCCTATGGGCTTGAAGCAAAGACAAGTAAGTTTCATAGCTTGGAGGAATATTACCGTGCGAGGAAGGGATCGACGGGAATTGATGAAGATGTTTTTGAAGCGAGGATGGGAATAGCGAGAAGAACGATGTTAACTTATGGGAGACCTTTGTATAAAGGTGACAGCAGGGAGGGGTTAGTTGTCTTTGATCCATTGTCAGAAGGAGTTGAACGAATAAAGGTTGTCTTGAAAAATTTCATAGTTGGATATGATGAAAATAACGTGCCGAGCGATTTCATAGATATTAACTTTTACTTTAAACGGGTTCCTGTAATTCGAAGAGTTACAGAGGCAACTAAGGTTATCGCCGCAGGTGGGGATGGGGTTGACTTAAAAACGATAAAAGATAGGGAAATAAAAATTTTCCAAGTTAAGTACGGGGGAGATGGCGAAGAAATAGTTGAACTTGGATTAAAAAATCTTGTTGAATTTCTGAATAAAAAAGAGGGGTTAAAGGTTACGCTTGAGAGTGGAAGGGCTGAGTCGCCGAGCGTTGCTAAATCAGATCTTGTCGTTGTGAGCGGTGGGGTGGTGAAACCTCAGTTTTCCCCTGTTGCGGTCGATAACTTCGCCGCATGTATAAGAAATGGGGGCATAATTTTAATTGATGATCTAAATCATTCAAAATCGAGTCAATTTAACATTGGTGCAAGGGATTTGCTTGATAAAATAAAAGCAAAATTTGAGGGGAGCTATATCGAGAAAATTTTTCTTTCTCACCCGGTTTATTCAATCTGGGCGAAAATAAAGGAACTCCCCCTTGGAGCTGATGATATAGTCGAAGTAAAAGAATTTGAAAGGGAAGAAAAATACAACTATCTTGAGGCTCTCTTTTGGCAAAAGAGAATAATCGTTGTTTTCTCAAATAAAGGTTATATGCGAATCTTAAGCAAGTTTGATAACCCTTCAATTGATAATACTACACAATTACAGCTTTTCTCCAACATTCTTATATATGCAGTTTCAACAAAACAAGTGGCAATGAAAAGCGAATAATTTTAATCACAAGTTTTCAAGAATGAAGTTCGTTATCAGGGTAAATAGATGATACCTTGTGTCTCTTCCCGCAATGCTGTGGTCCTTATTTGGATAAAACATCACATTAAATTGCTTTCCCGCTTTTTGAAGTTTATCCACAAGTTGAATCGTATTTTGCCAATGTACATTATCATCGGTCGTGCCATGAATCACAAGGTATTTACCTTTTAGAGTGTCTGCATATTTTAATACCGAGCTTTGCTCATAGCCTTCGGGGTTTAGTTCAGGGGTTTGCATATATCTTTCTGTGTAGATGGTGTCGTATAATCGCCATGTCGTCACGGGTGCCACTGCGACAGCTAATTTAAAAATATCTCCAAATTTAAAAAGCGTTAAACTTGACATATATCCACCGTAGCTCCAACCCCAGATGCCAATCCTTGAGCTGTCGACGAATTTATATTTTTTGATAAGATAGAGCGCTGCTTCAGCTTGATCTTTTGACTCATAATATCCGAGATTTTTATAAATCACATCTCTAAACGATTTTCCTCTCGCTCCTGTGCCACGCCCATCGACACTGAAAATTATATATCCATTCTGTGCAAGATATTGATACCAAGCATAGTTTCCAAGAAAGGCATTTCTTACTGTTTGACTTCCAGGTCCGCCGTAAACATAGAAAAGCACAGGATATTTTCGGGTTGAATCAAAGTTTGCGGGTTTTATCATCCATGCATTTAGTTTCACACCATCGCTTGTTTCAACAACTTCAAATGTGACTTCTCCTTTATCATAACCTGCAAGAATATCGTCTGGATTGTCCACAAGTGTTCGGATAAATTTTCCAGTATAGCTATAAAGTTTCCACTTCGGTGGTCTCGTTATCGTTGAATGATTGTCGATGTAGAAACTTCCCGAAGGAGAGAAGTCAACATTGTGCCAGCCAGCCTCAACGGATAACTTCTTTTTGTTTAAGCCCTTGAAATCGATTACATAAAGATGTCTCTCAAGGGGTGAGACCTCAGTTGATGTATAGTAAATTTTTCTATTCTTTTCATCAACAAAGCAAAGTTGGTCGATCTCAAATGTCCCCTCTGTTATTTGATTTATTAATTTCCCATCGATTCTGTAAAGGTAAAGATGAAGCCATCCGTCTCTCTCGCTTGCCCAGATGAAGTGTCTACCATCTTTGAGAAAAGTCAAATAATCATGAACATCAACCCATGTGTTTGATTCCTCTGTTAAAATTAATTTTTGCTCGCCAGTTTTGATGTTATAAAATATAAGTTCAAGTTTGTTTTGTAATCTGTTAAGTTTCTGGTAGGATAAAATATCTGGGTTTCTCGTCCAATTGACCCTTGGTATGTAAATATCTTCATCTCCAAAATCAATATATTTGATGTCGCCAGTTTGAACATTAACGATTCCAATTTTAACAGTTGAATTTGGATAACCTGCGTAGGGATAACGCTGATCGATCACATTTAAATAAGTTGGTTCATAATCAATGAGTTTGAAAACTGGAACCTTTGACTGGTCGAGACGCCAGAAAGCAATGTGCCTTCCATCGGGGGACCATTCATAACCATCAATTATGCTAAATTCCTCTTCATAAACCCAATCGAAAAGTCCATTTAGGATTGTCTCAGAACCATCAAAAGTGAGCTGTTTAAAATTTCCAGTTGAAATTTCATAAACAAAGATGTTATTATTTCTGACGAAGCTTATAAACCTGCTGTCGGGTGAGAATTTTATTATCGCTTGGGGTTCCTCAGTGTTCGTTATTTGTTTTAGGGTTTTTGTTTGAATGTCGTAAAGATAGAAATTCCCACCGGTTTTCAATCTTCGGGCTGGCAGACTGCCAGTGAAAAGTATAAATTTTTTATTTGGTGAGAAGAAATAAGCGCTTACATTTTTTGAGAAGTTCGGAATTTGGGAGTCAAGTTCAGCGTAAGAAACAATTTTTTCTTCTTTGCCAGATTTTAAATCATACTTATAAATTGCCATTGATCTTGAGAGGGAATCATATTTAAGGGTGGTATAGGCATCTTCGTCGGATAACCATTGCTTTATCAGGGTGTTGGTTCTAAATTTAAAGGTTTTAAAAATGTCCTCAAGTGTGAGCTTCTTTTGCGCAGATGCTGAAATTGTAATAGTTAGGATTAGAATTACGATGGTTAAAAATCTAACTCTTTTCATGTCAAGCGGTATTTTTTGTTTTCTTTGTATAATGTTAACTCAAAATTTTGAAAAGTTCAACTAAAAGTTTGGAAAGTTTAGTCTGTAGGAGATAAGAATCAGTGTTGGAGAAGAGTTGCGCAACTACTAAAACCAATTGATTTTTTGCTTGTTTTTCGTTAAAATGATGTTAACAAACGATAAAAAGTAAGTGAACAGGAGAAAAAATTTTTGATGGAAAAGCTCATTGAAACAGCAAAAAGTGAAATTCCATCTGTTAACCGTATTCTCAACGAGACATGGGATGATCTGGGGTTAAATAAATCTTTTGTAAGAAATAATTTTGGAAAAGTATTGGTAATGTTTGATGAAAAGGCAACAGAGATATTCAGAAACTATGAGAGAAAGGCTTTAGAGAAACTTGCAAAATCTTGGATAAGTTTACAAAAGAAAGAGATTAAGGAAAGGTTAGAGAAAATTGTTGCTCAGGATGGGTGGGATAGGTTTATAGAAAAGGCAAGTGAAATTTTTGTAGAATTTGGTGTTTTGGTTCAAAATTTTGAGAAGGTTTTAGGTAACATGAGAAAGGCAAGGGGCGGTAAAACTTTTGAAAAAGTGCTTTTAAAACTCTTAAATTTTATAGATATTAAATGTGAAATCCCAAAAGGAAAAGCAAGAGAGGAGTTAAGACGGATTGATATAGTAATACCATCTGTGGAGATTGCTACTAAAACTCCCGATAGAGCAATATTTTTAACTTGTAAACGAACATTGAGAGAAAGATGGAAACAAGAAGTTCCGCAAGCTCGACCAAATCAAAGAATCTACCTTATAACAATAGATGAAAATTTGCCAGAAAGCAAAGCTAACGAAATAAATCAGAAAGGGCTAATCGCATTTGTTAGAGATGAACTATTGAAAAACAGAGCCTTTAAAAAAATGCCTTGGATTAGAAAATTATCTGATTTACCTAAGGAGCTGAGAAAAATATGAAACAAATAGCTCTATTTGAAACTGAAGGAAAGAATGTCGAAGTTAATAAGTTAGTAAAGAGGTTGCCTTTTAAGCGAGTAAGAGATGAATATTTTGATTTCAAAGATACTCCAGCAGGCACTGGAATCTATGGAATACATCCTTATCCCGCTATGTTTCACTTTTTAGTTGTGAGGGAAATCATCAAGAATTTTTCTAATGAGGGAGAAAATGTTTTAGATCCGTTTATGGGTTCTGGAGTAGTTGCTGGCGAATGTTTGATTAGCGGAAGAAATTTTGTTGGCTATGATATAAATCCATTGGCTGTGTTAATCTCAAAAGTTAGAACAACACCCATACCATTCAATTCGCTTTTAGAGACATTAGAGTGTATCTTGCAAACCTTTAAAGAGCAGAAACCTGAAACCGTGGAATTCCCAAATATTTATTATTGGTTTGATGAGGATGTAATAAAAAATTTGTCGAAACTACGACAAGTAATATTTAACATAGAAAACAGTGATGTAAGGGATTTCTTTAAAGTAGTATTTTCAGAAACTGTAAGAAGAGTTTCAAAAGCAAGGTATGAAGAATTTAAGCTGATAAGAAAAAAAGACGATGATACTCCTGATGTTGTAAAAACCTTTAGAGAAGTGTCTCTAAAAAATATCGGGCTACTTACAGATTTTTACAATAAATTCACACCGCACAAAGTCTCTCTAAAACTTGAGGAAAGGAATATAATAGATGGCATTCCATTGGAAGATAATTCCGTCGATTTGGTAATCACTTCTCCGCCTTATGGGGATTCAAAAACTACAGTGGCTTATGGTCAATTTTCAAGGTTATCCTTAAGATGGTTGGGATTAGAGGAGAATGTAGATCGAACATCGCTTGGGGCAAAACCTAAGGATATTAATTTAGGATTACCTTCGGACTTACTTTATAAATATATAGAAAAGATCGCAGATAAAGATGAAAAGAGAGCAAAGGAGGTATTTTCGTTTTATGCGGATTTATACACATCCATCCAAATCATAGCGAAGAAAGTTAGAGAGAAAGGTTTTGTTTGTTTTGTCGTTGGCAATAGAAAGGTAAAAGGATTAGAACTGCCGACAGATAAAATTTCTGCGGATTTTTTTGAAAGTCAGGGTTTTGAACATCAAAAAACAATTGTAAGGGCAATATCTAATAAGAGAATGCCTATTGAAAACTCACCATCTAATGTCAAAGGTGAAAAAGATCTCACTATGAGATATGAATATATTGTGATTTTGAAGAAGAAAGCTTAACATTTTTGTTAAGTTGGTTTTGAAGCAAGATGTTTAATTTGATTCAATCGGAGCGTAGTCCTCACAATCGAGGCGAAGCTCAACGATAGAAAGTGGTTTGTTAAGAAAGTTGCAATGATGTGGGGCTTCTGGATTTGGGTGAATGTCCCTTTGGAAGTAAAGGCATGAAAAACACATTCTTTGTATCGTGATTATTCCTGCTTCGTAGAGGGACTCGATTAGTTTGAAGATGAATTTAAGAACTGCTTCTTTCTCTTCCTGATTAAAATTTTTTAGATTGTTTTTTAAAACATCAGCCCAGATGGAAAGCTGTTTTGCGAGTTTTTTACCCTTTGGGGTGAGTTTGATAGCATAGCTTCGCTTATCTTCCGTGTTTTTATCTTTTTCGATTAAATTTTTTTCTTCAAGTGAAGATATTGCATCACTTACGGTTGCTTTCGTGAGGTTGAACTCATTTGCGATATCTGTTATGCGTCTTCGGGAGGGTTTATTGTAGAGAAGAAAAATCAAAAATTGAATTTGAATTGGGCTTAAATTTTCATCTTTTGCGATATCCCATAAAAGAAGTCTAAAAACTCTTGAGATTCTTTCGAGCCCTGCAATAATTTTTGAATCAATGTTTTCATTTTGTTCTATCGGATCAAATACCGGTGCCATATTTTTAAGTTTGTTTAACTTTTTACAAGGCGGGGCAGGAAAGCCCCGCCTTTTGTTTTACGTTAATTTACTTTCTATACTGGCTAAAAACAAAATCTGTTGCTTCCTGTGATGCATGACATGAGAAACAATCTTGCTCAGCATTTTTCACAACCCTTTCTTTTGTATCGCCTTTGAAAGCTTCAAAACCCCATCCACCAGTATTTTTAAATTTTTTGGAATCTTTATACATCACACCGACAACTTTTCTTGCACCTTCAACATATGTGTTGTTTTCAGATTTAGCTTCAAGAAGATCAAATACAATTACAGAACCATCGGGAAATTTGCCAGTTCTGTATCCACGCATTGCTTTATCGTTCGCATATATGTGATGTATTCCACCAAATGCTTCGTAAAGCGGATGTCCTGGCAGGATAAGCATTGATTTAACATGAGCCCATTTCCTGTATCCTTCGGGATATGGAACACTGGGCTTGGATTGACCGGAGATATTTGAGAATAAAAACAAAACTGCAATGGCAAATAAGCCGACCGTTAAAATTGCCTTTTTAATCATGATGACACCGTAAATTTTGTTTTGAATTTTGTTAGGATTCCTAACAAATATAATGAAGCAAAATTTAAAAGTCAAGTATCGAGAAGAGAAAGAAAAGTTTTATTCCTTGGACGCATGTGGTTCGATTGGAGCCAGTTTCTTTGGTGGGTGACTATTAAACTAAAGTGAATTTTAGGGGCTTCATAAACTTGACAGAGTTTCAAAAAATTGCTATTTTTTAAGAAAATTCAAAGATGAAGGTTTAGTGAAGAGAACGCCACTATATGAAATACATCTTGATCTTGGTGCTGAATTTGATTCTTATTCCGATTGGGAATTGCCGAAGCATTATGTAAATCCTGTGGATGAATACAAAGCAGCGAAAACATCGAATGTCATAATTGACAGAACATATCTTGGAAAATTGCGGATTTTTGGGAAGGACACGATTGATTTTTTGAACAGGATTTCAACTAATGATTTGAGGGGGCTTTCGCCAGGGATGGGAATTGGCACGGTGCTTACGGATGAAAAAGGGAAGATGATCGAGTTGTTGATTATTTATGTTTTTGAGTCCAGGGAAGATTATCAAGAGGTCCTTGCTCTGTTAAGTTATGAAGCATTAGAAAAGGTAAAAAGTTGGATTGATAAGTTGGTCATCACGGATGATGTGAGACTTGAAGATGTGACCGACGATTATGCGATTATTTCTGCATATGGTCATAACATTCATGAAATCATTGAGCCTAATTTTAAGGTTGACCATAGACATTTCACAGATATATCAAAGATGCCAATTCATAACTTCGTTCGTGGTTTTGCGTTTGATAGTGAGGTTGTTTTAGCAAGAACGAATGAATTTTTAATTCCAGGATATAATTTGATATTCAAAAATGATCTTTCTGTTGAGATGTGGAAATTGTTATATTCAGGGGGTGCAATGCCAATTGGACGTGAAATTTTAGAGATGTTGAGAATTGAAGCGGGTTTTCCAGCTTATGGAAAAGAGATAACACAGGATTACAATCCACTTGAGGCGAATTTGGGTAAATATGTTAGTTTTACAAAGGGATGTTATATTGGGCAGGAGGTTTTGGCGAGAATTGACTCTTATAATAAATTGCAGAAGAAATTGGTCGGATTTATAATGGAAAGGGATAGGGGTAAAGGAAAAGTTAGAGAGGGGGCTCAGGTATATGTTAATGATGAAGCGGTTGGCAAGATAACCAGCTTAGTTTATTCTTATGGTTTTCAAAGGTTGATTGCCCTTGGCTATATTAAAATAAATCATGCTGTTCAGGGGGAGAAAGTAGAAATTAGATATGATGGTGAAGTTTCATCTGCGATGATTGTCATCCCACCGTTTTCAATTTAATTAAAAATAAATCTGAGCGTTTAAAAGATGGAGCAAATAGTTATAAAAGGAGAGACAAAGGAAGAAATATACTCAGAACTTTTACCGCAGATAAAATCGCTAATTGCTGATGAACCGGATTTAATCGCAAATCTTGCCAATGTCACATCTGTATTAAAGCAAGCGTTCCCATCTTTTTCATGGGTTGGATTTTATTTGATGAAAGGGAATGAGCTTGTCCTTGGACCATTTCAAGGTAAACTTGCCTGCACGAGGATAAAAATTGGGTCGGGCGTATGTGGGACTTCTGCTTTGGAGAAGAAAACTATAATTGTTCCTGATGTTGAGAAATTTCCGGGACATATTTATTGTGATCCCGATTCAAAATCCGAGATAGTTGTTCCAATAATTAAAGATGGAGAAGTGCTTGGCGTGCTTGATATTGATAGTTATGAGTTAAATAATTTTGATGAGGTTGATAAAGTTTATCTTGAAAAAATTGTTGATTTGTTGGTTTCAAAATTTTAAGGTTAAAGAAAAAGTGACGGAAAAATGGAGAAGAAAGTCGCTCTTGTAACTGGTTCTGGAAGAAGATTAGGAAGGCAAATCGCCATTGCTCTTGCTGAGTCGGGCTTTGATATAGTCGTAAATTATAATAGATCAAGGGATGAAGCGATGAAAACTTTGAGCAGGATAAGGGAACTTGGAAGAGATGCGATTGTAATTAAAGCTGATATAACGAAAGGATCACAAGTGAAGAGGATGGTTGAGAAAGCAATTGAAAAGTTTGGGCAAATAGATGTGCTTGTGAATAACGCAGCGATTTTTCCAAAGCCTGTTAAGTTTTGGGAGATATCTGACGAACTTTGGGATTATGTGATTAATACTAACTTGAAAGGTCAATTTTTATGTTCAAGAGAGGTTGTTAAGTTCATGCTTGAGAGGAAGAAGGGTAAAATAATAAACATCGCTTCGCTTGGTGGTTTGCAAGTTTGGACGGAGCATATAGCCTATAATGTTGCGAAGGCGGGTTTGATAATGTTGACGAAAGCTATGGCGAAGGCGCTTGCTCCGTATATAACTGTGAATGCGATTGCCCCGGGCACTATAATAATTCCGGGGGAGGAATCTGGCGAAATAAAGCACATACCTGAACATAAGATCCCGTTGAAAAGATATGGTAAACCTTCGGATATAACAGAAATAGTTGTGTTCCTTGCTACCAAGGGAGATTACATAACTGGGCAGGTCATCCCAGTTGATGGTGGAAGATCAATTTTATAAACAAAAACTTAATTTGATATGCCAAAAGAGGAGATCGAAAAAGAGGAGAAGTTATTAAGCGAGGACAGACAGCCTGTGAAGGCGTACAAGAATTTAAAATTTTTAAATAGCCCCGATGCGAGAGCCTTGAGAATTCTTGCTGAATATCTTGAGCCATTATCTCGGTTTAAAAAATATCAAATTGTTGATACGATAGTTTTCTTTGGCTCTGCGAGAACGAAACCAATGAAGGAAGCAAAAGCAAATCTTCGGGAGATTGAGGCGAAAATAAAAGATTTAGAGTCGAAGGGAAAACCTGTGCCTCAAAGTTTAATAGAGGAAAGAGCAAAGGCTGAGATCGATGTTTATATGGCAAGATATTATGAGGATGCTGTAGAACTTGCGAGGTTGATAACAGAGTGGTCGAAAAGTCTTGGTGACGCAAATGGACATCGGTTTGTAGTTTGTTCTGGTGGGGGACCTGGTATCATGGAGGCTGCAAATAAGGGAGCATATAAGGCTAAAGGTTTGAGTATAGGACTTAACATAAGCCTTCCATACGAGCAAAAGCCAAATCCATATATCACAGATGAACTTATATTTGAGTTTCATTATTTCTTCATGCGCAAGTTTTGGTTTGTTTACCCTGCCAAGGCACTTATTATATTTCCAGGTGGATATGGGACGCTTGATGAACTTTTTGAAGTTTTAACGCTTCTTCAGACGAAAAAAATCAAAAAGAAGATGGTTGTTTTAATTTACGGGAGCGAATATTGGAGAAAAATTATTAATTTTGATGCTATGGTTGGGCATGGTGTAATTGATAAAGATGATTTGAAACTTTTTAAGTTTGTTGATTCCCCGATCGAGGCATTTGAATATCTAAAAAATGAATTAACAAAACATTATCTATGAACTTCGAAAGACGCATAATTTCGCTTGTTAAGCTTCTTGATGATGAGGATGTTTTTATTTCAAAGACTGCTTATGAAAAGTTAATAAACTCTGGAGTAGAGGCACTTCCTGTGCTTTTGAACTTGCGTGAAACAATTGGTGGAAATCTTAAAAATTTGCTTGATGAAATTGTGGATGTTATAAAATATAGAGGTTATCTTGAGGAAGTTGTCGCATATTTTAAAGATGCTGAAAGGGATATTGAAAGAGGGGCATATCTTGTTGCAAAGTTTGCGTATCCCGATGTTAATTTCAAGGAATATTCCGAAAAGCTTGATTTGATGGCTCTTGAATTAAAGAGAAGAATTTATACAAGGGAAAATTTTGATGACATTATTGATGCTGTGAATAAATTTTTCTTCGTTGAAAAAGGCTTCAGGGGAAATTTTGAGAATTATTATGAGCCTGATAACATCTTTATAAATCGTGTGATAGACAGGCGATTGGGGATATCCATAACGCTTTCCCTGGTTTACATCCTTGTTGGAAGGAGGGCAAATCTTCCCGTTTATGGCATTGATTTACCAGGGTGTTTTGTCGTGAGGTATGAATCAAATGGTTTTGAAATTTATGTTGACCCGTTTAACGGCGGTAAAATAATGTCGAGGGCAGATTGTGAAAAATTAATTTCTCAGCTTGGATATTCTCAAAATTGCAAGTATTTAAAGCGAGCGACAGCTGATGTAATTGTTAAGAGAATGTTTGAAAATCTTGCTCTTTCTTATAAGAACAACGGATATCTGGAGAAAGCAAACAAGTTAACTGAAATAATAAAACTAATTGAATTGGTAGATGAAAATTTACACACGGACAGGTGATGATGGAACAACTTCCATTTTTGCGGGTGGAAGAGTTAAAAAAAATGACGCAAGGGTTGAAGCTTATGGAACAATTGATGAATTTAATTCAATTCTTGGGATTGCAAGGGCTGTTTCAAAAAACGAATTTATCAGTGGGATAATTCGCGATATTCAAAATCTTCTCTTCGTTCTTGGTTCTGATCTTGCAACGCCGATAGATGTTAAAAATGAAAGGGTAAAGAGGATTTCAAAGGATGATATTGAGATGATTGAAAAGTTGATCGATGAAATTGATAAGGAACTTTCTCCATTGAAAAATTTCATACTTCCTGGTGGGACTCTGCTTGCATCGCTTTTGCATCACGCGCGAACAGTTTGCAGGCGAGCTGAGAGAAGACTTGTTTCGCTTTCTGAAAAAGAGAGGATAAATGAACATGTGATACCGTTTGTGAACCGTCTTTCGGATCTTTTGTTTGTGCTTGCGAGGTATGCGAACAAAATTGAAAATGTTGACGATATAAAATGGACAGGGTAAAACTTCTTTCACCAGGCAAGATAAACATCGGGTTGAGGGTATGGAGAAAGCGTGAGGATGGCTACCATGATATAGAGACGGTTTTTCATGAGGTGAAACTTTTTGATGAAATTGAAATGGAAATCTCGGATGAAATTGAATTTGAGACTAACTCCAATGAGATTCCGCGTGGGTTTGAAAATCTTTGTTTGAAGGCTGTGAGAATTTTCTTTGAAAGTTTTGGAATTCATAGCGGTGTAAGGATTTACCTTAAAAAAAGAATCCCCGTTGGAGCTGGGCTTGGTGGGGGTAGCAGTAATTCCGCTGCGGTTTTGAAAGGGCTTAACATTTTATTTGGTGTCGGTGCGGATGATGATTTACTAAGTGAACTTGGCAGTTTAATTGGTTCCGATGTTCCATTTTTCATCAAGGGGGGCACAGCTTATGCCACGGGGCGTGGGGAAATCATTGAACCAATTGAGGTTAAAGTGCCATATAAAATTGTCATCGTTTATCCTAATGTTAAGGTCTCAACTTCATGGGTTTATGGGAATTTAAATTTAAGAAGTCACGATGGGGAGGAAAGTTTAAAAAAGATAGTCGTTGAAAACATCGATAAACCAGATAAGTTGAGGGAACTTGTCAAAAATGATCTTGAGGATGTTGTCTTCCGATATCATCCGATTGTTGCTGATGTAAAAGAAAAACTTTACGAAATCGGGGCGGTTTTTTCACTGATGTCGGGGAGTGGTTCAGCTGTTTTTGGATTTTTTGAAAAAGTCGGTGAAAAAGAAAAAATTTTGAATGCGTTTTCAAGTAAATTCAGCTGCTATTTCATAGAATAACCATATCTGAAGCCAAAGAATTTTTCTGAGGGGGAGGTTATTGAGTTGGATTGTCAGGGTTAAGTTGAAAAATTTGGTAATTTTTCTTAGTTTTCTTTCGATGAGTTTATAATTTAGAGGTGTGAAGGCAGTGAACCTCACCGATGAAGAAAAAATTGAACTTTTGCGAATTGCTCGCAACTCGATTACAAGCACTGTTAATGGGGAAGGGCTTCCTGAGGTTGAACCGAAGACCGAAAATCTTAAAACTCCATGTGGAGCTTTCGTGACGATAACGATTAACGACAGTTTGAGGGGATGCATCGGTTATGTTGAGCCGGTGAAATCGCTTGCTGAAACTGTTAATGAGGTAGCAGCTAAATCTGCGCTCGAGGATCCGCGATTTCCCCCAGTCGAACCTTATGAGCTTGACAAGATCGAAATTGAAATATCAGTTTTATCCCCCTTAACTCGTGTTAAATCAGTTGATGAGATAAAGGTTGGAGAAAATGGGATAATGATAAAAAGAGGTTGGCGTCGTGGCTTGCTTTTGCCACAAGTTGCGATTGAACATAACTTAACAAGGGAAGAATTTCTTGAGCATACATGTTTGAAGGCTGGTTTACCACCCGATTGTTGGAAGGATAAAGAAACTGAAATTTACATATTCACTGCAATTGTTTTTAAAGAGAGCGATTTTAAACAAAAAACAGGGGAGGGTGTATGATAAAAGAAAAGGTAAGATTTCCAGCGGTTGCTGGTTTATTTTATCCCGATGTTCCATCAATTTTAAATGCGGAAATTGAAAAGATGTTTGAAAGGGTCAGGGATATAATTGGTGATAAAGAAATTAACGGCGAGATAAAAGCTATAATAGCACCTCACGCTGGTTATATGTATTCAGGTCAAACTGCTGCCATCGCTTATTCTTTCGTTCGTGGCAAGGATTATGATACGGTCGTTGTGGTTTCACCGAGCCATAGGGAATATTTTGATGCTATTTCAATTTACGATGGGAAATCTTACAAAACACCACTTGGGGAGATTGAGATTGATTTTGAGATCGCTGAAAAAATTGTTGGAATGGGAAATGGTTTGATCGAGTTTTCATCGCACGGTCATAAAACTGAACATGCGGTTGAGGTTCATCTTCCATTTCTTCAAAAAGCATTAAACCACTTTAAGCTTGTCCCAATTGTGATGGGTGATCAAAAAGCGGATTACTGTTTTCGCCTTGGGGATATACTTGGTGAGGTTTTAGGCGGACGCAATGTCCTTCTCGTTGCAAGCACCGATTTATCTCATTACTATCCTTATGAAGTTGCGATTAAATTTGATAAGATTGTGATCGATGATGTTGCGAATTTTGATGAGGAAAAGCTTATGAGCGACCTTGAGCAGCAAATATGTGAAGCGTGTGGTGGGGGTCCAACTGTCGCAGTTATGCGTGCAGCTAAAAAACTTGGGGCAGATAAATCAGAAGTTCTTTATTATTGCAATTCAGGGGATGTCACAGGCGATAAGACAGGTGTTGTTGGCTATCTGTCCGCTGTTCTATTTAAAGCAGGTTAATTTGGGTTGGCGCTTAAATCTTTCAACATAGCTATCGTTGGTGCTGGGAGAGTTGGAACTTTGATGGCGAAGTTTCTTAGTCAGGTGCTTGGGCATAGGATAATCGCTGTGGTAAGCAGAAGCGATGAATCAATAGAGAGGTTTTTGAAAAGAGTAAAGGCTGATGTCGCTTCAAAATCAATTCATGATTTACCTTCTGAAGTTGAAGTTATTTTTATAACCACATCTGATTCAGCGATTAAGGAGGTTGCTGAGAAGATTTCCAAACTTGAAAATTTAAATTTTAAAAATCTCGTAGTTTATCACACATCCGGGGTTTTAACGAGTGATGTCCTTGATAGTTTGCATCGATGTGGTTCAGAGGTCGGCTCTTTACATCCTATTTATTCAGTTTCGCACTTTGATTATACAGTTGACGAGATAAAGAAGATAAAATTCACACTTGAAGGTAGCAAAAAGATTTACGACATAACAAAGTGGATTTTTTACAATTTCGATTCGAACATTTTTCCAATAGATAAATCTTGTAAAGTCCTTTATCACATTGCCTGTGTCTTCGCATCTAATTATGTGATCGCACTTTTGAATGCGATCGGTGAAATTTTAAGGAAAGCAAATTTAAATGTCGACGACAAATTTTTGATCCCGCTTGTGGAGGCATCGCTTAAAAACGCTGATGAACTTGGAGTTGTGAACGCTCTCACTGGACCAATTGAAAGAGGTGATTTGGAAACGCTTGAACTTCACCTTAATGAACTTAAAGATAAGTTTCCTGAGATTTTACCACTTTATTCTTCGCTGGCGATAGAGACGATAAGGGTCGCTTTCAAAAAGAAGAGCATTTCGGTTAACCTTGCTTCTCAGATGCTTGGACTTGTAAGTTCTTACATTGGTAAAAAATAGAGATATTTTCTATGGTTGATTATCATACACACACGAGACTTTGTCGGCATGCAAGTGGAGAAATTAGGGATTATGTTTTGAGTGCGATCAACAAAAATTTTAAAGAGATAGGGGTTTCTGACCATATGCCTTTGCCTGATGGTTTTGACCCTGAGCATAGGATGAGTGTTGATGAGTTTAAAACTTACAAGCAATGGTATGACTCGGTTGTTGAAGAGTTCGGGGATAAAATTAAGATAAAATTTGGGATTGAGGCTGAATTTATAGAAGAGAAAATCGGTTTCATCAAAGAGTTTGTTTTGAACGGAAAATTTGACTATGTAATTGGTTCGCTTCATTTTATTGGTGATTGGAATATCGCAAGCCATAGGGAGGCGTGGAAATGGGATGGACGGGATGTAAACGAGGTTTACGAAAGCTATTATAAAACTGTGAAAAAGCTTGTATCCTCTGGAATTTTTGATATTGTTGGGCATTTTGACATGATAAAGAAATTTGGTCACCGTTCGGATAAAAATTTTGAGGAGTTGGTAAGGGAGATATTAAAAATTGTGAAGGAATGTGGGTTGTGTATTGAAATTAACACATCTGGATTGAGGCATAAAGTTGGGGAAATTTATCCTTCGATTTGGATTCTTGAAATTGTTAAAGAGTATGAAATTCCGCTTACCCTTGGATCAGATGCACACGACCCCAATGATGTAGGGAAAGGGTTTGAAGTTGCGTATCAATTGATTCAAATTTATGGGGGTGGCAAGGTTTCGGTTTTTGAAGGAAGAGAGAGGAAGGAGATAAAACTGTGATCATATTGATAAAATTTTCGCAATTCTCAAAAGGTACGGATCAGGCTCTTTCTTTCTACCAAATGTTTCTTTAAGAGGTGTAAGTTTAATTTCACCCTTTACCTCTCCAACCATAACATTAAATTTCCCATTTATCAATGCCTCAACCGCTGCGACGCCAAGTTTACTTGCAAGAATTCTATCCCTTGCGCTCGGAGCACCTCCGCGTTGAATATGTCCAAGGATAACAACTCTGTAATCAAATCCATAAAGTTCTTTCACTTTTTTGGCGATTTTGAATGCCCCTCCTTCCTCATCCCCTTCTGCGACAATTATTATACTGCTTGTTTTATCTTTTCTGAAGCCCTTTAAAACATTCCGTATCTCCTCGTAATCTGTTTGTTCCTCGGGTATTGCGATATATTCAGCCCCTCCGCCGATTCCAGCTTCAACCGCTATGAATCCACTTGTTCTTCCCATCACCTCAACATAAAACAATCTATCATGCGCATCTGCTGTATCTCGGATCTTATCAATTGATTCGAGCGCTGTGTTAACCGCTGTATCATACCCGATCGTGTAATCAGTTCCGTATAAGTCGTTATCAATTGTTGCAGGTATTCCAACCGATGGGATACCGTGTTCTTCATACAGTGCGACAGCGCCACGAAAGGTTCCATCGCCACCAATTGCAACAAGCGCTTCTATTCCTTGCTCTTTCAGATTCTTTGCGGCTTTCGCTCTGCCTTCTTTGGTCATAAATTCTTCTGATCTTGCGGTTTTTAGAATTGTCCCACCGCGTTGGAGAATGTTTGACACAGATCTCGCTTGTAACGGTATAAATTCGCCATTTATCATTCCTTGATATCCATGACCAATTCCGATAACTTCAAGACCGTAATAAATCCCAGCTCTTACGACCGCTCTTATACATGCATTCATTCCCGGGGCATCACCACCACTTGTAAATACTCCAATCCTTTTCATTTTTGTGGTTTTGTGGATTTTGTTTTGAAAATCAAACCTAAATTTAATCAAGCATCTAAAAAAATCCAACTTTCATCAATACGAAACTAAATGTTTGAAGATTTTGATTACTTTGTTTAACTTTTGGATGAAAAAATTAGACAGGAATTATCCAAGATGAAAAATATAGCTTTGACCTTGCTTATCTGTCTTACTACCATTGGGTTTTCGCAGAACTTTTTTAAATCCGAGATTAAAAATGATACAATTGCCAAGGTCGGGGATAAAGCCATAACGGTGAGAGATTTTATTGAGAGATATGAATTGACGGTATGGCGGGGGGATGAAAAGAAAGCCCGAGGG